>JAYVSA010000029.1:0-4545 GCA_043775765.1 Breznakibacter sp.
GAAAACTGCAAGGTACGAGGTATTGGTGTGGCCGTGAGCGTTAGAGTATCTACATTCACTTTTATCTCCTTAAGACGTTCTTTTACCGATACCCCAAAATGTTGCTCTTCATCGACAATAAGCAGTCCAAGGTCGTGAAAATCAATATCTTTACTAATAATTCGATGAGTGCCAATGATGATGTTTATATTTCCCTTTTTTAGGTCTTCTTTAATCTCTTTTACCTCTTTGGCACTACGCAAACGGCTCAAATGATCAACTCTACAAGGAAAATCTTTCAAACGCTGAGTAAAAGTGCTAAAATGTTGTAATGCTAAAATGGTGGTTGGCACCAGTATAGCCACCTGCTTATTATCGGCCACCGCCTTAAACGCCGCACGCACCGCAATTTCTGTCTTTCCAAAGCCCACGTCGCCACAAATAAGACGATCCATAGGTGTACTCGATTCCATATCTAATTTAATAGCGCGAGTAGATTTCTCCTGATCAGGAGTATCTTCGTAAAAGAAAGATGCCTCTAACTCCGTTTGCATGTAACTATCTGGCGAATAGGCAAATCCAGGTTCCGACTTCCGTTTGGCGTAAAGTGCAATGAGTTCTCGTGCAATATCTTTAACCTTACTTTTGGTCTTCTCCTTCATGTTTTGCCAAGTGGCGTTGCCCAACTTATTAATTTTTGGTGGCTCACCATCTTTGCCTTTAAACTTACTTATTTTGTGGAGTGATAGAATATTCACAAAAAGCACATCGTTATCCTTGAATACCAAGCGGATAGACTCTTGTTGCTTGCCGTTATCGTGAGTGGAAACTAAACCACCAAAACGCCCAACGCCATGGTCAATATGTACCACATAATCGCCTGGGTTAAGGCGCGTGAGCTCTTTTAAGGAGATGGCGTTCTGAGCCGCTTTTGGCTTATCGGTACGAAGTGAGAACTTATGGTATCTTTCAAATATTTGATGATCGGTATAAAAACAAACTGCTAAATCTGTATCAATCAACCCTTCATGCAATGTATGAGTGATAGATTTAAAGGTAAGTGCCGACTTCTTTTGCAGATAAATAGATACCAATCGATCGAACTGCTTTTGGTTGTCTGATAGAATATAGCGATCGAAACCCTCATCAGTTTTGGTGAGCAAATCGGCCTCCAAAAGATCAAAATTCTTATTAAAACGGGGTTGCGGAAGCTGGTTAAACTCAATTTCTAAAGGGAATTTAAACAAACACGAGCCCGATGTTTCAATGTTGGTATATTTCTTAAACTCGGCCTCAAAAAGTTCCACTTTGGTGAGTTCCATCAAGGCTACTGGCACTTCTTCATCGGCACCCATTTCGCTGTGTTGCTCCTCTATTTGAGTATAAAGTTGCGTCATCTCGTCAAATACCATTCTGAGGTTGTAGCTCCAAATTTTCAGGTCGGGTGAGAAGAGATTAAAAATGTCAACCTTCTCATTATCAGCATTACTACTACCCGCCAAATTTGGAATAATTGTAATGCTATTTTCACGCGAAATGGAGAGTTGCGTCTCGAGGTCGAAGGTGCGGATAGACTCCACTAAATCGTCGAAAAAGTCGATGCGAAAAGGGTTTTCATTCGAGAATGAATAGATGTCTACAATGCTACCGCGAACCGAGAAATGTCCTGGTTCATACACAAAATCCACACGCTCAAAATGATATGTATGCAGCATTTCTACAACAAACTCGACATCAACACGTTCACCTTTTTTTATAATTAACGTACTCTCCTCTATTTGTTTAAATGAGGGCACCCTTTCGATAAGTGCCTCAGGATAAGTAATAATAGTGAAATTTTGTGCAGTAGTAAGCGTTTGAATAGCCTCTGTTCGGAGAATGATATTGGAGGTATCTTGCTCACCATTAATGGCATTGCGCCGAAAAGAAGATGGAAAAAAGAGCAAGTTTTCGGGCTCACTGAGAATAAGGTTGATATCGTTATACAGATACTGAGCCTCCTCTTTATCTGCCACTACAAAAAGATTTTTACTCGAGGCATGAAACATGGAGGCAACAATGGACTTCCCGCTACCTGCCAAGTGTTTCAGATGAATGGCCGCTCCATCTTTAACCATCTCTTTTTTAAGCCTTTCAACGCCTTTGTGGTTTTTAAAAAGATCTAAAATAGTGTTTGGTTTCAATGGTAAATCGGCCTTTTTCATGCTACGGAATTCAATTTTGGGATATAAAAAAAGAGACAAATTAAAATTTGTCTCTTTTGCAAAGTTAGAATAATATTGTCACTATTCGAGTTCCGATGGCCAAATATAACGCTCTTCATCTTCGTCAAGGAACGGCGACCATTGTACCTCGTTAGGTATCTGATTTTCAAACCAGAATGTAATATTGTTTTCAGGAAAAGAAATCACTTCTACTTTCACGCCAATCTCGTCTGTATCGAGCTCTTCGCCTTCTGGATCGCCTAAATCAGACTCTTCCAAAAACTCGAGCACCTCTTCCATGGTTAATCCCATAAGTGGCTGTTCATCAAACAAATAGTCGGCGCCACTAACTGCAATAGAGGTTAGAACCCAGTTATCAATTTCGTCAAAAGAAACAGAGAGTTCAAGTTCATCATAATGCCACTGTTCTGTTTTATCGGCATCCTCATCATTTTCAATTACTTCAACTTCATCGGGATTTCCAAGAAGTTTCTTAACCTCATCACGAGTCAATCCAAATTGAAGGGCATCTAAACCTTCGCCAGGTACTATGTTTTTAAAGTTCATAACTCAAATATAAAAGTTCGGTTTTTACAAAATGTAAATTCTTTAAATTTTATGCCAAGTTACAGTTTTCTGTAATGGTACAAAATTTTGAAGGAATAAAATTAATACAAATCCGCCACACACAAATGCAATCACCTAATTATCTGAATATTAAACAAGTGTTAAAATTTGCAAACAACTAAAATCAGATGCATTGATTCATAAAATATTTTACCGCCAAAATATCTCCTCATTAATTGTAATTCATAGGGAGTTAGATTACTTTTGCCACGCCTTTAAACAAGAAATGGCAACAATAGAATAACCGCAACAGTTAACAATACATAAAATATGAATGAAATTCAGGCCATCATTATTGGCATTGTGGAAGGATTAACCGAATTTTTGCCTATCTCATCAACAGGGCACATGATTTTGGCCTCGGCGGCTTTAAACATAGACAGTAACGAGTTTGTAAAGACGTTTGAAGTGGCCATACAACTTGGTGCTATTATGGCCATTGTGCTTTTGTATGCCCGAAAATTCTTAACAACATTTAAACTCTATCCAAAACTTATTGTGGCGGTATTACCAGCGCTAGCCATAGGTTTTTTGGCACACTCCTTTATTAAAGCACATCTTTTTAATGCCGTTGTGGTTTCAGTGAGTTTAATTGTTGGCGGCATAATACTCATCTTAATTGACAAATGGTTAGTTGGAAAAGAGTCGGAAGTGACAGAGGTTGAAGACATTTCGTATAAAAATGCCTTTCAAATAGGATTGGCACAATGCGTTTCAATGATTCCTGGTGTTTCGCGTGCCGCTGCAACCATTGTGGGTGGTGTATTTAACGGATTCAATAAAAAACAGGCCATGGAATTCTCTTTCTTACTGGCAGTTCCTACCATGATAGCCGCAACAGGTTATGACCTTTTAAAAAGCGTTAAAGCGGGCGTTGTTATTGGTAGTCATGAGATTTACTTGCTAGCGATAGGTTCAGTAGTTGCCTTCATTTTTGCCTGGTTTGCAGTAAAGATATTCTTAAAAATAGTTCAAAACTACGGGTTCAAACATTTTGGATACTACCGAATAATTCTTGGCGTGTCGTTTCTTATATGGTATTTTTATTTTGGTGGCGCAATGCCAACAGCTTAAGTTAAACAACAGTATTTCAATAAGATATGAAGGTATATAAATTTGGTGGCGCATCGGTTAAAGATGCCGATGGGGTTAAAAATGTGGCTCAGATAATTCAATCGGAACCTGAGAATTTGATTATCGTAATCTCGGCAATGGGCAAAATTACCAATGCCTTAGAGATTTTGGTAAAGGCATACGTTGACGGCGATAAGGCGCAAATAAAAACACAGGTTGATGAATTTGTAGCCTTTCACACCAATATTGCCACTCACTTGGCGCTTTACAACGACGCCTTTTTGGTAAGTTTTTCGGCGTTGCTTAGGCCATTAAATCAATTTTTACTCTCGGCTCCTGAAGCCAATTACGATTACAATTACGACCAAATTGTCTGTTTTGGCGAGTTGGCATCTACTTTTATTGTAGCTCAATATCTTAATAAAATAGGCGCACCTACCGTTTGGCGCGACGTAAGAGAGGTTATTAAAACAGACAGCACTTATCGCGATGCCGCCATTAACTGGGAGACTACACTTAAAAATGCCAAGCGTTCCTTTACTTTCTTAAACACAAAACGCTACCTTACTCAAGGGTTTTTGGGTTCCACAGAGCTAGGGGTAACCACTACGCTGGGGCGCGAGGGTTCAGACTTTACCGCTGCCATCCTCTCATACTGTAT
>JAYVSA010000030.1:0-2530 GCA_043775765.1 Breznakibacter sp.
CTTGTTGGTTAAAACCAGCGTTTTGTGCATAATATTCCCAATCGCCATACTCGCTTACTAAAAGCGGCTTTTCAGGATGCAATCCATGACGATGTTGACGCGCTTCGATGTAAATATCGTATGAGTCCATAACCCAACCTGCCGAATAGCTATTGTTGTAAGGAAATTCTTCGTGGGCGATGATGTTGGCGCTATCGGTGAATGATTTTGGCATGGACGATTCGTTAATTGATAGTTCCCAACCAAAAATAGATGGATGGTTGCGGTCGCGTCTAATCAATTCACGACTCGAACGTAAGGCAAGCGTCTCAAACGCCTTATCGCCAAAATATTGCCAACCTAAAATGGCATCGAGCACCATAATTCCAAGCTCATCGCAAGCATCTAAAAAAGCAGGCGACATCGGGTAGTGTGAAGAGCGGACATAATCAAAACCAGCCTGTTTTATCTTGTAGGCATCTCGGTACTGTGCTGCATCGCTGAGTGCGTAGCCAATATATGGATACTCTTGGTGACGATTTACACCTCGTAAAAATGTCTTTTCACCGTTGAGCCATAATCCTTCAGGGGTTATTTGAATAGTGCGCAAACCTACTTTATCAATTTGGTTATCAACCAATTCGCCATTAGCATAAACCTTTGTGATTAGCGTATATAAATAGGGAGATGCGATAGACCATAACTGCAGCGATGCAACACTTTGTTTCAAAACCACATCGGTTGATTTTTGTGCTGAAACAGATATTTTTTTCGATTTTATAGTGGCTACTACAACTCCCGTTGTATCAATAAGCTCATGCACAACGCGAATGGTTGCTACTTGCTCCGATTGGTTAATAACTTCGGTTTTTATCTCCACATCGGCCTGTTTTTTATCGGCTTTAATAACCGCAAAACGAACGCCACCACCAGCTACAATATTGGTTTGTACTGGATTACTAATATGTACACGGTTTTTTACAATAAGATGTGCGTTGCGATACAAACCGCCATACATATTAAAGTCGAGTATTTTGAGCGGTTTAGGACCAGTTGTAGGGTTATCGCGATTATCCAAACGAACCAAAACGGTATTTAAAGTATCAAATTTGGCCACTTCACTCAAGTCAACCGCAAATGGCAGATAGCCCCCTAAATGGGTTGTCATCTTTTTGCCATTCACCCAAACCTCGGCCACGTTCATGGCACCGTCGAACTGTAACGTAACGACTTTATCGCGATAAGTTAGGGGCAGAGCAAAGCTTTTCTTATAATAACAGATGCCTTGCCACTGATCTTTTACTGTAAGTGCCTCAATGTGTGCCGTATGAGGTAACTCAACACTCTCCCATGCGGCACTTTCTAATGAAGTTGCTAATGTATCACTGCTTCGGTAAAATTGCCAATCGCTATTAAATAATTGCGAGCCAAACACCGCCTTCTCATGTGGAGCACAGGAATAAAGGGCTAACAAAGCGATTATTGTTAATAGTGTAAATGAAAACTTATTCATTTTGATTTTTTTTGAAATTTGTATAATGTTTTGTGCTAAAATTTGGCCTCCCCTAGCCCTTCCAAATACCATTAAATAATTCACCGACAGGGGGATATTTTTAACTTAAAGACCTCCCTAGCCCCTCCAAAAGAGGGGAATAAGGCAAACCATTTGTCGTTTTTTCATCACTCCCCTCCCTTGGAGGGGTTGGGGGAGGTCAATGATTACCCCCTACTCCAACCAAATCCTTTCAATCATTAAATCAACTGCCGCCTCTTTCCCTTGTTTTACAACGAGTTGCAACGTCTCAATGGCCGACCAATCGAACGGTTTCTCGTTGGTTTTTACGCTATATGCTAAGAAATCGGGATACGGTCTTGGAATTACCAAGTAGGATGCTGGTACAAAACTCTTGAGGGCAATTCGATACGTTTTAGATTGGTTATCGATTAATGCTTTGCCAGCTAATACAGAACCGTTTTTGTCGATAAGTCCAATCTCAATAGGCTGTTCAGATGTCAATGCATTAGAACAACTTATCACCAAGGAGGTTTTATGCGCCAACTCTTCGGCTCTGCCTGCCACTTTATTTCCAAAATAGAACTTAAAGGCGTAGTTGCTGTCATCTTTCTGTGATGGATTTTCGTTTGGCAATTGCGCCATCAGTATACTTAAAGCCGTTGAAACTTCATTGGTTGGCTTTAGAGTTACATTAGGATTCCATATTTTAAACGATGTATCCCAATCACTCTCGGCGTTCCAAATAACCAGTGGAGATGCGGTTGGAACCATTCGTAACGCAAAGGTTGCCGTTTCTCTGTTTTCCCAACTCCACGGATCGCCTTTTGTGCCGTTAGGGAAAGTAAACGTTCCAGCTTCAGTATCAACAACAATTCGGTAATTTAGAAATCCGCTCATAATCATCTCTTTAGGCACATCCACGCTATAGCTATTGCTCATGGTATTATCAACCACCACCGTATTCCACTTCTCGCCCATCGACATTACTACCGATATCTTTTTAATGGCAGATGGAGATGCCACGTCAAATTTGAT
>JAYVSA010000031.1:0-3044 GCA_043775765.1 Breznakibacter sp.
AGCGTCGAGCGGATTGGCAAATTCAATAAGCCCATCAACCAGTTCAATACTTTCGAGCATTTGGATATCCTGCATCAGCGCATTGGCATTCTCGGTTTCGGAATTTAAACTGCGTAATACTTGCAGTTGTTCGCCTTTTTCGTTGTAGATGAGTGTTTTACCACCTTTGCCAGGCTTACAGTAGGGCGGATGTGTTCCAAAGGGTTTTGCAAAGAGTTCGGCCTTAAAACCATCGCCCATGGGCAGTAGTTGAACTCGTATTTTGCTGTCGGCTTCCACCGTTTTTACGTTGTTGTTTTCCGCAACGGCCAAGTCGGACTGCACGGTTAAATGCGAACTGAACAGACTTAATACTTGCATTAACTTGTCTTTCCCTTTCTCTGGAACAATAATTTGATCTTGCTGAATGGTTTTTAAAATGGCTAGTTGTTTGGCCGATAGATCGTAAATCTTATAGCGTGTGTTGGTCTCCTTTTGAATCATTAATTTGTCGGAACCAACCTCCAGTTCACTTTTTAATAGGTAACCTCTTGTTGTTTTTACCACTTCCACACTTGGTTTAGCCACTATCAGTTCAACGAAAATATCGTTTGAATCCTTTAAAAAGATGTAAGGATGACCCACAAGTTCATTAATGGCGGTAGTGGGCAAATAGTACTCCTCGCCACCATAATAACCACCGTGCGATACTTTAACCTTATTTGAAATACGAATGTCTTGCTCGGTCATGCCATCAACGCCATTTTTAAAGGTTTTTAAAGCAATGTTTCGCCCGGCACTCCACCCACTTTTGTTACGCGTTTGTAGGCGAGGTTGTATGTAGCCAGACTCAAAATCGACCGTGTATACAACTCTCGATGTGGCTTCGTCTTTGGCAACTTTGGCAATGTTATCTCCTCCAAGGGAGAGTAAGCTATTAAGGTTTTTTTCCCACTCCTCTTGATGTGATATTTGAGAAATGGCTGGTGCAAAGGTGAAATTTGCCCTTATCTCGTCGTACAACTTTACTATTTTAGCATCGTTGCTCCACTGAAAAAGGCAGTACGATGCCTCGTAAGCCGTCATCCAATAACCATTGTTGTATGCCTTTTTAACGGTGTTATAGCAATTTTCTAACGATGATGTTTTTGGCGTTTTATCAACAAGGTAAAGGATAATGATGCTCATTAAGCTTGGATAATCGTGACTACTCTTTTCGAGTAAATTCTCAATCTCGCTTAAAACTCTATTAAACGCTGGCTTTTCATTTAAAGCATAATAGCCAATGGCTTTAAAATAATGGTCTGAAGATACGAGGGGTTTTTTCTCAAGCGATTCATTAATTTTTCTCAGTATAGTTCCTGTTTGCTCGGGAGGAAGGCACAGAATCACCATGTAATAGAAGCAAGCCATGTCAGCGAAAAGAGGTATTTGTCGTCCTTTATTTACGGCACGTTCTAGTTTTAACCCCTTTTCAAATTCGACCAAACTTATTTTAAAATCCCCTTTAAGCAACCACTCTACGCCTAAGCAATACACCCCAAGCGGCAATTTACTTTTTTCACAAATCTCGCTCGCTCGTTTAAAATTACCAGAATTAAAGGCAGTTATACCGCTTATTTCTGTTACTTCACTGGCTGTTTCGCTGCTTAATAATCCTAATACCGTAGCCATCTCTTTTTGTAGTGCACTTAATGAATTGAGCTTTAAGATGCTGCTGTTTACCTTCGCGTTTGTAATGGATTTAATAAGTCCTTTGCTTAACAGATTTAGTTTTGAATGGTATCTCTCATCTTCAAAAAGTGCCCACATTCGCTCATATAATACGTCATTCCCTTTTATTATAAATGTTTCTTCGTGTCGTTTAAATATTTGATTATCAAATAGTAGTCCGTATAACAAATCGCTAAAATTTCGTAATACTTTATTGCCATAATAAAACCTGAAATCATATACAATTTTGTGGTGCTCTTCATCGTAATCCTTTAAAGTGGGGAATATAAAAATCATAAACTCCACCTTTGCAATAGCATGATAATAGTCTCCTTTATATAACAATCCGCCTTTAATACCCAATTCAATAGTTGCTTTTACCGCTTTTTCGGTTGTTTTAAATGTCTGATTTGAAGAGTATAGTACTTTTGAACTATTTATTTCTGTTCCCATTAGGGCGGCTACATTTAAAATATATTGTTCATCGGGAGTTAATGAATTATAAAACTCTATTTGATGTGCGTTCATTCGAAAAGGATTTTATTTTGCCCAAAGATAGAGGTTTTTGTAAATTAGGAATATCGGTTTTGGGAGAGCATAAGAAATTTTAGCAATAAGGGAATGCTTGAAAAGGATGATGTACAGCTAAAGACACCAAGCACCAGGAAATGAATGTTACTTTGATTAATTGCAATTGACATACTTGACCTCCCTCAGTTGCTTTAATCTAAGATCAGCGGAGCTAAAGGAGAAAAGTGAAGAAAAATATATTAGATTCTAGAGGAAGTTACTTAATCCCAAACATACAGCCATTTACCATCATCTTGCCGTTTCCAAACGGTATGAAAAATACCTTTGTACTCTTTAACACTGTTGTTGTCATTAATTTTCCACTGATATTTCCCATACGTGTAAGCGAGTGTGCCATCGAGCGAAACCTCTACAAAATCGGGTTTCCAAGTTACGGTGGCATTGGAGAGCTTTTGGCTCTGATAGTAATTTCTGATGGCCTCTTTGCCAATAATGAGCGTGTCGCGCTCTCGTTTAATTACGGCCTTTTCATCGGCATAAAAGGCAAAGGCTTCGGCAATACCTTTATTGTGCGTCATGGTTTGGAACGATGTTTCGGTGGCCATGATATCTTGCTTAATTTGTTCTAAATCAGCACTCTTTTTACAAGATGAGGCGATTAGAATGATGAGAATAAGGAGAGTTACCGTTTTCATGTGATTAAAAGTTTGCTATTTCGATAAATCTAAAGGTAAGATTTATTCGGGGAGTTTTTATCTTTTTAGATGGAGGAAGGCTATGTTTCCAAAAGGATTGTATCTCATTTTTCATCACCAATAAAC
>JAYVSA010000032.1:0-6722 GCA_043775765.1 Breznakibacter sp.
ATGCAAATCGCTAATCTCTTCAAGATAAGGTGGACAAATCTTTTTGAAATAGTCCATTGCTCTATCTGGTCGCTTAACTACCGTTTCGCCAATCATAATCCAAGGATTGTTGTGGCAGAAAATACCGGCATTCTCCTTGTAACCAGCAGGATAGGTAGATATTTCACCGTACTCAATAACATACTTTGTAAAAGCAGGGTTATTCAACACAATACCATATTCGCAATCTAAGTCGCGTTTTACTGCATCTAAGGCCGTTTTACACATGCCATCTTCCAAACCAATACCAGCCATTGTGCACCAACCCTGAGACTCGATAAAGATTTTGCCCTCTTCATTCTCTTTACTACCTACTTTCTTACCATAGAAATCGTAGGCACGCAAGAACCATTCGCCATCCCATCCATCTTTTGTAATGGCATTAACCATATTATTCACGTGAACTTCGGCCGCAGTAGCTTCATCGTTCTTGCCAATTTGACGACACAACTCAATATAATCGCGACCATAAACAACGAACAGACCAGCAATCATAAGCGACTCTGCAGTGCCTCCTTTTTGATTCTCTGTGGTTTGAAACGACTCATTAGGGTTGCTCGAGAAACAGTTCAGATTTAAACAGTCATTCCAATCTGCACGGCCAATTAATGGCAATTTATGAGGGCCTAAATTATTAACAACATGATAGAAAGAGGCCTTTAAGTGGTCGAAATGTGGTTTGGCTTTTGACTCATCGTTGTCGAAAGGAACCATCTCATCTAAGATAGAGTAGTCGCCAGTCTCCTTAATATAAGCAGTAGTTGAAAGAATTAGCCAAAGAGGATCATCGTTAAAGTTACCACCAACAGCATTGTTTCCACGTTTGGTAAGGGGTTGATATTGATGATAAGCACCACCATCTTCAAACTGAGTAGAAGCGATATCGATAATACGTTCTTTTGCGCGCTCAGGTATTTGATGAACAAAACCTATCAAATCTTGGTTTGAATCTCTAAAGCCCATTCCTCGTCCAATGCCCACCTCAAAGAAAGACGCCGAACGCGACATATTAAACGTAACCATACATTGATACTGGTTCCAGATATTAACAGAGCGATTAAGCTTCTCATCGGAACTTTTCAACACGTAATTACTCAGCAAATTATCCCAATAAGAACGCAAGTCGGCAAGGGCAGCATTAACTTTCTCAACGGTATTAAAACGGTTGATTAACTCATTTGCCCTCTTTTTGTTGATAACATTTTTGCTTTCCCACTTTTCATCATCCGGATTCTCAATATAACCAAGAATAAAAACGAACTCTTTAGACTCACCAGGCTTAAGTTCGACCTCTAAATAGTGAGAAGCTATTGGAGACCATCCGTGAGCTACTGTATTACGCGGTTTGCCTTCAACCACAGCTTGCGGCGCAGAAAACTCATTGTATAAACCTACAAACGACTCCCTATCGGTATCAAAACCCTGAATAGGAGCATTTACATGATAGAAAGCGTAGTGATTTCTGCGCTCTTTATACTCCGTTTTATGAAAAATAGTAGAATCTAAAACCTCCACTTCACCTGTTGAGAGATTGCGTTGAAGGTTGTTCTGATCGTCCTCTGCATTCCACAAACACCACTCCATAAAAGACGACAACTTTAACTTTTTCGTCTTGTCTGAATTGTTTGTCAGCTTTACTTTTTGCACCTCAGCCCACGACTTCAGGGGAATAAAACAAAGCACTTCGGCCGATACGCCATTCTTAACCCCCGTAATTTTAGTGTAGCTCATACCATGTCGGCACTCGTAGCTATCGAGAGGTGTTTTTACAGGTTTCCACCCTGGCGACCAAACAGTATCTTCATCTTTAATATAGAAATAGCGACCGCCGTTATCAATTGGAGCGGTATTATAACGGTAGCGTGTTAAACGTCGGAATTTAGCATCCTTATAAAAGCTATATCCTCCAGCTGTATTTGAAATGAGCGAGAAGAAATCTTCATTGCCCAAATAATTAATCCATGGCCAAGGAGTTTCGGGATTCGTAATTACATACTCACGACTGGCATCTTCAAAAAAACCATATTTCATACCAAGAACAGTTAAAAAAATTTATACTAATATTGAAAAACTAGGCAATCATTTATCAAATTAAAAGACAACTAAGCACGAATCTCTTTCGTCCGTCGAGCATTTAATTCAATTGTAATCTCATCTAACTTATGCTGATTCAATGGGTAGAAAAACATCAATCCAGCAGCTAAAAGAGCTATTAAAGCAGGAATCCAACTCATAAGCATCACAATACCAGGCGTTGCATTTGCTATTGTTGCAGCATCTTGCCCATTGTAATGATAAAGTGTAAGAATTGAGGTAATGATAACCGCCGAAACGCCATGACCGAGCTTAGTGGCAAATGAACCTGCCGAATAAATTAAGCCCGTAGCACGTCTACCATTTTTAAACTCAGAGTAATCTGCCGCATCACCCAACATAGCAAAGAAGAGCGTTGGAAATACCGCTGCAGCAAGTTCCGACAACATACCCAAAGTAAAGATAGCGGCAATATCTGTTGCACCACAAAAAACAAGTAAGGCATTGGCTACAGCAGAGAATATAAGAGCGTAGATGAAGAGGTATTTCTTGCCAATCTTTTTACCCAGAGGAGCGGTGAGCATAGCACCAACAATAGCAGATACCATTATTGCAACCATGTAAGTAGCCGCTAATATTTGATTATGCATATAGTGCGAGAAATAATACAGTAAGATACCCTGCTTCACTGAGTTGTACACATTGAACAAAAGACCGATAACCAATAAGATAATCCAAGGCCTATTTCGAATTAAATCTTTGAGGTCTTTTCCTAAATTAGATTCTTGCTCTTTTGGTGGAGCAATACGCTCTTTTGTGGTATAAAACGTAATGATTAAGAATAGCGCTAAAAAGCCAGACAATAGATAGATAGCTCCACTATAACCGTGCTTTTGATCGATAATAGTAATACCTTCTTTACTTAAGTTTTCTTCTCCCGTAACGGTAAACGTGTAGTTTTTGTTGGCTTCCATAGCAAAACTCTTCCGAAGAGAGGCTACTTTAAGCGCTTCAGTTGCCGTAGAGTCATTTAATGCAAAAAGAGCAATGCCGTGTTTCGACTCAATATTGACATTATCAACTCGTTGAGGTGCAGAAACCGTAATTTCATACCGCTTTGCCTCTAACTGGTGTATATCAACGGTAGGATTAATGTTTCCGTAAAAGGCAACCAAATATAATAAAACCCCTTGAACAATCATTCCACCAGTAAAGGCACCAACCATTCGAAAAGAGCCCAGACTAGTCCGTTCTTTGTCATCGCCAGTCATAACAGCCATAAGGGCGCCATAAGGAATATTGTTGGCCGTATAAATAAGGAAGAATCCGAGGTAAGTAATATATGCATACGCAAGTTTTCCCGCAGGTGACAAATTGGGAGAGGTAAACAACAAGGATAGGGTAACGGCAAGAGGAATGGCAGTCCATAAGATCCAAGGACGAAACTTACCATGCTTTGAGTTTGTACGATCACAAACAACGCCCATCATAATGTCGATGATTCCATCACTCGAGCGAGCAATAAACATAAGAAAACCAGCGGCCGCAGGAGTAAGACCAAACACATCGGTGTAGTAGATCAGCAAAAAAGTGGCAACTCCACGCCACGCAATATTGGCAGCACCATCGCCCAAGGCGTAACCAATCTTCTCTTTTAATGAAATTTTCTCAGACATAAAATAGTATTTGGAATGTAAAACAATGATTCTATCAGCACATAAGTATCCTAAATATACAAACTTTACTTATCAATGCAATCGACTAATTAAGCATATATATCACTGAAAATCACTACTTTTTATCGGCATGTAGAATATCTAATCCTATAAACAGTAAAGCAGCAGAGGCATTCCAATTAATTGCAATTTCATTGGTTGAGTAACTACAGTTCAAATCAGAATAAGAGAGCGCTGGGTAAGCAGACAAATAAGCACCTTCGCCACAATCGGAACGTGCCTGTGTTGTGGGGCCACCCACTAGTAAACCAGGAATAGGCGCGACAACATGATCACCCTCCGAGCGACGGTCGTGAATATGCTTAGGACTCTTCTTGCCAAAACTCGTAATAAAGCAGTATCCAAGCGGATTAGCTCCTAGGAGATAATTTGCTGCCGCATCTGCCGCATTGAGATATTCTCTATTTTTAGTTATAAGGTAAGCATGCATCAACAAAACGCCTTGATTAGCCAATTCACCATTGCTTCCCCAAGGAAAAGTATCCAGAGAAACCCGATAAGCCGATGATTTATAAATATGAAGATATTTATCCGCTAGCGTAACAAGTGAGGTGTTTAACAACGTTTCATTATCAGCTGACAAACCACTTCTGCCATTGATTGAGACGAGAGAAAACAGAGCCAACGTATTTACATCGGCCCAATTGGGGTTAGTAAACTTTTGGGTTGCTAAATTTATTTGGTTCAAGTATGAAGTGTGATGAGTAGAATAAAAAAGCTCCATGGAAGCCCAAAACCATTCGTCACTCAAATGGTTATCTTCATACTGACCAGTATGAATATCTGATGCTTGAACATACTGAATATCAGGATGCAGTAACGCCCATTTATATGCACTTTTCGAACAACTAATACATGAATCTGCTAACGATGGGAAAGCTTTCGACAAAGGCAACAAAACCCTATAAGCCTTAGCCATAGTAGCTGCAAAATCTAAAGTAGCAGCCGTTGTTTTCGATACAACATATCGTTTAGTACTATCTAAGTTTGGCAACTCCATTCCTGTAAAGGACTTTGATGTGAGTTTATGGTAAACACCGCCATCATTCGGATCTTGCATAGTCAACATCCATCTCAGGTTATAAATTGTTTCATCAATTAGGTCTGAAACTCCATTCCCAGACTCTGGAATATTCGTATTAAAACCCTCGAGCTGAGCCCCAAAAAGATCGTAAGCATGAAGAAGTTCGTATGTGGAGATACCAGAATTAACAATGTATTTATTATAGTCGCCCGCGTCATACCAGCCACCTGGTGAGCTAAACACAAATCCAGCAGGACGTTGCTTCGAAGCTGCAGAAGGATGAACAATTACCTTATTGTCAATATGTCCAGCCAAACGAGCATAATCTCCTGCATAGCGTGGAAAAATCTCCTGCGAGGCTCGTGCCATATAATATGATTTCACCAATGCAACAGAAACAGAATGATAAATGTCACTCTTAATCAGAATACTATCGGTTAAAGATACTCCTCCAATAAGTAACGAATACTGACCATCTTTTTGCAGGGCAGAAAAATCGGCATAACAAACAGCGGTTCCTGAGGCTGGCCATTCTTTGGCGGGGGTTACAACTCCTTCAAAAACCACGCTCTGATTATTCACAACTTTAAAGTCTGCATTGGCATATTTAGCATCTAAAAAAAGTCTCTTTTCAGATGATGGAACATACCCAATTTGACTCATTGACTGCGCTAAAGAACTATAAACAGAAAGGCAAAAAAACAGAATTGTTAAAATTGAGGTATTCCTTCTAAGTTTCATAACTATTCAAGTAGATAAGCATTCACACTTTAAAAAAACGGAAACAGACCTTTTTGTGCTGGAACAAACTCGTCGCAAGAAAGAAACTATGAGACAAGAATTATAGATGCAAAGGAAGATATCAATCGTTTGAAATGCAAAAAAACCAACCTCACAAAGACCTCATAGACTAGTGAAAAGCAAAAACACACGCAAAAAAATAGGTTTAAGAAAAATCTTAAACCTACTCATCAGGGATTAATAAAAAAGCGAGAATGAAGATAATCAGACAATACCCTCAAACCCGCCATTCAATTCATTCATTTAAATTTAAAAAGAACTATTTTTGGACTAATACTTTCTTAATTTCATGCTTATTATCAATGGTTTGAACATCCATTAAATAGACGCCATTTTCTAAGCCACTTAAATCTAATACCGAAGCATTATCAACTTGCAGAACAACAACACCAGCCAAATTAACAACCTTAACCAATTGAATTTCTGTTGCACACGAAATATGAACAATTCCGTTAACTGGATTAGGATAAATAGAAACCGATGATTCATTAAACGGTACAGTTTCAATGTCTGTTATAACAGCCGTTTTCATCTGTTGAGTTTCCGCCGTATTAAGTGGTGTTATAGTCGTTGCAGACTCAAATGTAACTGACAGAATACCTGTAGCTTTACCCATCGGATCGGTTGAGAATTCAAGGTTTGCGCCACCATTGATGTTGAAGGGTGCCAGTTTAGTAAATGCATTCTCTGTTCTTGCAGCATTAGTAAACACACCTGGATTCCATGCATAAGTTTTACCCTTCTCTGCCTCAAATGTAAAAGACCAAGTCCATTCAGAAGCAGTTTTCACCAATGATCCACCTGGAAGACCAGAATACATACCAGCAAAACTTGAAGCATTGTTCGAAATAGCAGACCAAACACCTTTAACGGCTAAATAAGTATAGGTTGATTGATCTGGCCATGCAGCACTATTGGTTACAGCACCTTTAGTTTTGTCAATAATTTTCAATGTTATGCTATTCAGAATTGTTTGATCTTCAATGCCCATATATATTTTACCAAGAGCAGTAAGAGTACCAGTATTGTCTACAAGGTCATTATTTGGACTATTACCAGGAGTATAAGGATTGTTTCTTCCAATAAAC
>JAYVSA010000033.1:0-3717 GCA_043775765.1 Breznakibacter sp.
AGGCTCAATTAATGGCCAAGCTATTACGCTAACTGCAAGTAGTGAATTCGAAAGTGTTTCTGGTTCAATTGATGTGTCTCTTGTTAATCCAGCCGAGTCACTTAGTTTCGATTTATCGGCCATGTCAGGATCGCTTGAGGCGAAGGGTATCAGAGCAAGTAAAGAACTCGTGATAAAGAAGGGTGAAATACTTATTAAGGGCGAAACTGTATCGGGAAGTCAAGAATATGAATAATAACAAAACTGTTTTGTTTAAAAGCTCTAAGAGAACTTATCTCTTAGAGCTTTTTTTATGATACGATGGTAATTTAAGTAATGAGACTGAAATAATGTGGTATTTTATAATTGACCTCACCCTAATCCCTCTCCTTTGGAGAGGGACTTTGCCATTGCCTACCAAAAAATATATACGTTATTTAATTGTTCCAATTACTTACAACTAACTTTGGCTTTAATATTGTGACAAGGCGTTTCTAATCGGCCGCACAATCAATCTTTATTCTATTATAATTTTGCTATTACTACTGCCTATTCTAACAATGTAAATGCCAGAATTTAAGTTAGAAACATCGAGTCTAACATCTTTTTCGGCACGACTTCTTAAATACTGCATCCGCAGCATACCTTGAATGTCATATATCTCAATACGACCATCAACATTAGGTGTGTCAATTATATCAGAGATTACAATTGTTGATTTTGCTGGATTTGGAGTGATAGAAAAGCCGCAATAATTCTTAGTCTCATTAAATATAAAAGAAGTATTTAATTTAGTGAAGGTGTACTTATTAAGATTGAAACTTGGTATAGATTTAACATTTGTCCTCATTATGTACTTCCCTGCTGGTAGGCTAACTGTAGTACTAACTTTACCCATTGTTTGCCAACCTCCAGTTGCTGGTACCGTAACATCGCTTGATGTAATGGGCGCAACAGCAGTTCCCTCTTTCTTAAAGGTAAAGTAAAACGTGCCACCAGCTGTAGTAGAGGCAACTTCGCATTCTATTTTATAATTATCGGTATTATCAACACTTATGGAGTACTCCAGCCACTCATTAGGCTCGAGGTAACCAACCTGAAAACCACCAGCAGTAAGCGCTTCAATATCCACCCCTTCGGCCAACCGATAACCGTTGCCTTGATTCGTGATGTCAATATCGTGATAAGCCATTCCTTCGCCACCAAAATCAAAATTCTCTGCCTCTATAACCCCTGGTATTGTAATTGCAGCCCCTAAATATGGCGAACGCACCGTTGAAACAATGCTAATAACCTGAGGATATGAGTACAGAATAGTGGTTTTATTAATTGTAGTACGCACTCGATAATAATAAGGGAAACCATTTTCGGCCGTTGGGTCGAGGTATTGAACAGCGGTTGATACTAATGTGTCAATAGGTGCAAAACTAGAGTTGCCCTTTTTGCGTTCGATTACGATAGAATCATTGGCAGTAGTTCTATTAACCCAATCTAATTGAACGGCCGTGCCAGCAATAGAAAGCTTTAAACTTGTTGGCGACTCGTTAGAGGTATAAACTAAAACCTCTTTGGTTTCACTCCAAGTGCGAGCAGTTCTATTGTAGATGCCAAAATCACCACCATCATCCCAGTAGCACAAACCAACATTGTAGTTTAATCCCTTTTCGGTTACAATTGCAAGATATGCCATTCTTGAGTTGTAATCGCCTTTTACAACAGCTCCAAATTCATCCATTATAACAGGGATTTTTTTAGATGCAGACCAGGTGGCAATTTGCTTGAATTTCGCATCTGTTGCATTAATGTCCGACACACTGCCATAAGTACCTTTACCTAATCCCGCAAAATCCCATGGGTCGTAAGAGTGGTAATAGGCCATAAGATATTTATCATTTACATTGGGCACAGCAGTAGCCACAAGCTGATCCGAATTAGACCATTCAATGCCAGAGAAGATGGTAATGCGAGTTGGATTTGTTTTACGAATTATGGCAAGTATTCTTGTGTTAATACCATTAATAACTGATTGTGTAACTGGTTGTGTTGCATTGTCAGCGTGTGGTTCGTTTAGAATCTCAAAAAACAATTTGTCGGATTTACTCTGAAAACGACGTGCAATTTGAGTCCAAGTGCTATCAAATCGGGCAACAACAGTAGCTTTTGTAGAATAACTTTTGATTGAATCTTCGTGGTGAGCATTTAAAATTATGTTAAGCCCACGCGCTAATCCCCAATCAACAATTTGCTCCACTCTACTCATCCATGCTTCATCTACAGTGTAAGGCGTATTGCTTGCAACATGCTGACACCACGTAACTGGTATCCTAACCGTGCTAAATCCAGCAGCCTTAATGTCGTCAAAATAATACTCTTGCATTGGACCATTATTCCATTTGCCCTCACCAGCTGGGGGATCGAGTGTGTTGCCAATATTAATTCCACGGCCAAGTTGGTTTATAGCCTCTTGAGGTGTTAGTTGTGCATTTGAAGCAAAAGCAAGTGACAACATTAAAAGTATAACAAAAAAGCATGTTTTCTTCATGGAGCAAAATTGATTATTTAGTGAGCATAATTGCATTTAATACAATTATACAAATGTAAACATTTACTAACATTGAATTACCCGAGTCGCAAACAGCCGAACAGTCTCTTTCGCAACATTTATTCAATAAGTATTGTAAGATATTGACATAATGCAACTTGCAAAGCCAGCGGCTAATCTTTTTAAACTTGAATATGATATAAATATGAGGTTTTGATTTTCAAAATTTTGCTAGAATAGATAAGATTTTGTCCTGCTTTTGAGGAATATTAACAAAATAATAGTTCAATTAGCCGCACTCTGGTTCAAGAAAATAAGCGCAAACACATTTATCTCATTGGGCTTTTATTTTGATACGATGGTAATTTCCCACTAACTTTGGCGTCAATATTGTAACATGGCGTTTCTAAAAATATCTCTTATGAAATTTACTCAAAGCATACTCTTTCTTTTTCTTTTTTCGCTTCCATTGTTGGCGCAAACCAACAGTGTGAATAAGCTTTACGATGAGTTGGGTGATGATTCAACCATAATGTCCCTTACCATAAGTAAAGATATGATTGGGATGCTCAATCTCGATTTGCCCAAGAACGATAAAACTGTAGACAAAGTAGTTGGTGATATTGAGGAGATAAAGGTGGCCTTTCGCAAAAATGAAGGCGTTAAACCAGCGAATCAGAAGTCGATAAAAGAGTTGACATTGGCTCATCTTTCAAAGCTAAGATACACGGCCATACCAAAGCCTGAAGAGTTTAAAAACCAAGATGTTGAAATTAGAGTAAACGGATTTGGGGTTAGTTTTACGGAGTGTCATATAGTTTTTCAGGATTCTAAATCGGAGGTTTTATTGTCGTTTTTTGGCAATTTTAAGACTTCGGACATTGTGGAACTTGCAGGAAGATTGAAGAGTTATAGATAATTTACGTGAGGTCTAAGTAATAAATAAGGCAAAAGGCAAACTTTATTCTCCTTTAACCCATCTCTTGGAGTCTAGAACCCATCTCTTAAGGTCTAAATGTCATCTCTTAGAGCCTAGAACCCATCTCTTAAGGTCTAGATGTCATCTCTTAGAGCCTAGAACCCATCTCTTGAGGTCTAGATGTCATCTCTTGGAGTCTAGAACCCATCTCTTAAGGTCTAGATGTCATCTCTTAGAGTCTAGAACCCATCTCTTGAGGTCTAGATGTCATCTCTTA
>JAYVSA010000034.1:0-13966 GCA_043775765.1 Breznakibacter sp.
TAGGATGAGTAGGTTCGACGATTTGAAGTATCAGGAAATTGCTGACAGGCTTGGATTGTCGGTGAAGACGGTGGAGAATCAGATGGGCAAGGCTTTGAGGATTTTACGTGAGGAGTTGAGGGATTATTTACCATTGTTGTTAATTTTTTTAAGCAGGTATTATGGTGAGTAGATACGAAAATATGGAGGAGCTTATTGGTAAGTTCTTGGCTGGTGAAGCGTTGCCAGAGGAGGCTATGTTGCTGGAGGATTGGAAGGGCGAGAGCTTGGATAATTTGGAGGTGTATAATAGGTGTGTGCGGATTTTTATGGCATCGGGCGGTGTGGATTTGGGGCAAGAAGCTAACGTGGAACGTGCTTGGAAGCGGGTTCGAAGGGCTACGGTTGGTGCTAGCAGTGTGCGGAAGTTGGGAAGTGGCTTTTGGTTGCGTGCGGCGGCAATGGTGGTGGTTCTGTTGGGCGTTTGGTTGCTGGTGAAACTGCTGGTTACCAATCCGAATGGTGGCGAAACGTTTATTGCTTCGGGCAGTTCGGAAACGGAGGTTACGTTGAAAGATAGGACATCGGTGCGGGTATTGGCCAACTCGAGTGTGGTGGTTGATGCGGGTTTTGGCAAATCGAACAGGCGTTTGAAACTGAAGGGATCGGCCTATTTTGAGGTGGTTCATAAGGAGGAGATTCCGTTTGTGGTGGATGCGGGCAAGGTATTTATTAAAGATATTGGTACCAAGTTTAGCGTTACATCGAGCCAAAACGAGGACACGGTTTTTGTGAAGGTAGACGAGGGGGTGGTGCTTTTGTTTGATAGCATTGGAGCGCAAATTGAGATTAAAGCTACCGAAAGGGCGTTGTATATTAAATCGCGCAAGCAAATTGTAACGCCAAAGGGGTCGCAGGTTTCGGGGGGTAAGGTTAGTTTCATCAACGCATCGTTGGGCGAGGTAATTGCTCGCCTAAGCGATAATTACAAGGTTTCGATAGTGCTTGAGAATAGTTTGTTGGCCAATTGCACCATTACAACTCATTTCGAAAATGAGGATATTGAAACGGTGCTTACGGTAATATCTGAAACGTTGGGTTTGAGTTTTGAAAAGAGTGGCGATAGTTATATTTTAAAAGGTGAGGTATGCAAGTAATGAAATTTTTGAGGCCAGGGTTTGTAGCGTTGTTGTTGGTTGGTTTTGTAAATGGCAAGGCTCAGCAGGTGGCTTATTTAGAGAAACCTGTGACCATTCATATTAATAATGTGGCCGTTGCCGAGGTGTTTAAAACAATATCGGCGCAAACGGGTGTGGTGTTTTCGTACACGCAACCTTTTAACGATGGGCAAATGGTTACGCTTAATTGCGAGAAAGCCTCGCTTGGCAAGGTGTTAAATGATTTGTTAACGCCCTTGAATTGTTCTTATGTGCTAAAGGATAAGTATATCATTATTAAGAATGAAAAGCCTGTTGCACCTCAGCCAAATGTGATAACTGGTTATATATATAATGTTTATGATAGCACCTCTATTGCCGAGGCGAGTGTTTACATGAAGCAGACGAAGCACTCAACGGTATCGAATAAAGAAGGTCATTTCACGCTTTCGTATGCTTCGAAAATTCCGGAGATATCTGTCTCGTTTGCTAAGGAGGATTACCGCGATACGTCGGCGGTGGTTTATAACAAAACTAAGCAAGAGTTGTACGTCTATCTTTTTCCTAAAACGCTTCCTTCAGATACTGCCACACTTGTGGCATCTTCTGTTGTTGGCAATGGTAGTTTGGCGGTTCACTCCGATTCGCTTGCTGCACAATCGGTGGTTGTGGAGAGTAATTTCTGGACTCGTTTTAAGGCATCGCACCCGAATATCCGAAATATTACGGACACGCTATTTAATCATGTCTCTATTTCGCTGGTGCCTTCGGTTAGTACCAATAAAGATCTATCTATCAACACGGTTAACGAGTATTCGCTGAATATTTTGGTGGGGCAATCTAAGGGTGTTACTAAGTGCGAGGTTGGTTATTTGCTGAATATCGATAACGGCAATGTGCAGTGGGCGCAAGTAGCCAGTGGTGGTAACATTGTTTCAGGTAACGTAAAGGGAGGTCAGTCGGCAGGTATTTTTAATAGTGTAAGTGGCAATGTTTTAGGTGGCCAAGTGGCTGGCATTATTAACATTGACAGAGGAAATCTTAAAGGAGGAGAGGCTGCAGGTATTATAAACATTAACAAAGGTGATATTTTAGGTGGTCAGGCTGCAGGTATTATTAATATTGACAAAGGAGAACTGAAGGGAGGATCTGCTGCTGGTTTGTACAACAAGGGGCATTATGTGAATGGTGGCCAAGTGGCTGGTATTTGCAACGTTGTGGATAGTATAAGGGGTTTTCAGGTTGCGGGCATTACCAATATTAGTAGATATACGAGTGGCTTTCAGGTGGCCGGAATTTTAAATAAGGCTAACTACTTAAAAGGTGCCCAGTTGGCGCTTTTTAATGTGGCAGATAGTTGTGAGGGAATACCAATTGGGCTTATAAGTTTTGTTAGACATGGATATCATAAATTGGAGATTACCACCGATGAGATGGGCTTTGCAACTGTTGGCTTTAGAACGGGGGTGAAGAGGTTTCATAATATTCTGTTTGTGGGTGGGAACTATACGCAAAAGGATATTTGGTGCTATGGATATGGTATTGGTAGTGCTATACAGCTCTCTAAATCAACCGATTTGTCGCTTAGTATTACCGCTCAACAGATGCAGAAAACCAATATTTCGGAGCTTAACATGAACTTATTATGTAAGTTTTATGTTGGGTTCGATTATAATATTAGCAAGCATTTTGGGCTTAGCATTGGCCCATCTTTTAACTTGCAACTGTCGGATATTACCGATGTGGATTATGCTTCTACTTACGATAAATTGGCTCCTTACACCATTTTAAATGAAACCAATAATAACACCAAGGTAAAGATGTGGATTGGTGGACAACTGGCGGTGCGGATATTTTAAGAACGGTTGGGTTAAGGATATTTTGGAGGCGTCTTATTGGTGCCTCTTTTTTTATACAATTTTTTATCTACGCATAGGGGTAAATCCTTTTTGAGTTTTTATACCAGTAAAACTCAAAAAAATATGAAGATGAATTTTTGTAGAACATTTATTTTAATTGCATTCCTTGCACCATTCGGTAATGCTTTTGGCCTAACAGAAAAGGCAACGCAAACCATTCGTGGCGTGGTGGTAGATAGGATTTCGCAAACACCACTTCCTGGTGCTGTTGTAATGCTGGTTGGTTCAGAACCAATTAGAGGTGCATCTTCCGATGAAAAGGGTCTGTTTAAGATGAGTGACGTATCGGTTGGAAAGCAGACGCTTAAAGTAACTTTTTTAGGGTATAAAGATGTGTTGCTTGCAGATATGTCGGTTAATGCGGGTAAAGAACTAGTTTTAAACATTCAGCTCGAGGAGGATATTAAAAGTATGAATGAAGTGGTGGTTACGGCCAAAGTGGAGAAGAATAAACCATTAAATACGATGTCTGTGGTTAGTTCGCGCACCTTTTCGGTGGAGGAGACGCAAAAGTATGCGGCTGCCTTTAACGACCCATTGCGAATGGCTACCTCTTTTGCGGGTGTTGTAACGGCTGGTGGCGATGGTAATAATTTTATCTCGGTGCGTGGAAACTCGCCCAACGGCTTGCTTTGGCGTATGGAGGGTGTTGAAATTCCTAATCCCAACCATTTCTCGTCGGTGGGCACTTCGGGCGGTGGAGTTTCTATTTTGAGTGCACAGGTTTTGGGCAACTCCGATTTTTCTACAGGTGCCTTTGCTGCCGAGTATGGCAACGCGCTCTCGGGTGTGTTCGATTTAAAACTACGCAAGGGAAACAATCAGAAGCGGGAATTTACTGTGGAAGCAGGATTTCTTGGTCTCAACTTGGCTGCCGAAGGACCGTTTAGCAAAAACTACGATGGCTCTTATTTGATAAATTATCGCTACAGCACCTTAAGTTTACTCAGCAAAATAGGAGTTCCGCTAGGTGATGCTATTACAAATTTTCAGGACCTATCGTTGAATGTCTCCCTTCCAACAACTCATTTAGGTACTTTTGGCATTTTTGGTTTTGGTGGATTAAGCTCTCAAGATACTAAAGCGCAAAAAGACTCTACAATGTGGGAGGAGGATGGTTGGTATCAATATTCCGATAAGTTTACGAGCAATACAGGTGCCTTAGGATTTACCAACTCGAAGCTTTTTAAGAATAACTCGTATCTTAAAACAGCCATTGTTTTGTCGGGTACCATGAATGGCGAAAATCTGTATAAACTTCAGAATGATTATGTTACGTTAAATAAGGAGTTTTACAACCAGTTTAAGCAGAGTAAAGTTACGCTCTCAACCAATTATACTCAAAAATTAAGTGCTCGCAGTAGTTTGCGTTCTGGCTTTATTATCAACCAGTTAGGATATAGTTTTAATCAGATGGACAAGGTAGACACAACTCTTTTGGTAACAAAAATTGATACGAAAGGAACCACCCAGTCTGCTCAGCTTTTTTGTCAATGGAACTATCGAGTTAGCGAAAAATTTACTACCAATGTGGGGATGCACTATTTTCAACTTTTCTTAAATAACTCTTACTCTTTTGAGCCGAGGGTATCGCTGAAGTACGACATCTCTCCAAAACAAAATATAACTTTTGGTTACGGATTACACAGTCAGTTGCAACCTTTGGGAACCTATTTTGCCGAAAAAACATTAGCCAATGGCACGGTCATTACTCCAAACCAAGATTTGGGACTTACTAAAGCGCACCATTTTGTAGTGGGTTACGATAGAAGTATTAATCCGTTTACGCATATTAAAACCGAGCTCTATTATCAGTATCTCTTTGATGTGCCCGTGAGCGCGGATGTTACTAAAACCTATTCGATTTTAAATAATTTTAATGGGTATTCTACTGATGCGTTGGCCAATAATGGTTGTGGTAAAAACTATGGGGTTGAGCTTACTCTTGAGCGTTTTATGCACAACGATTTTTATTATTTAATTACAGGTTCCTTATACAACTCAAAATATCAGGCCTCTAACAAGCAGTGGTATAACACAATGTATAATACCAACTACTCGGCCAGTATTACTCTGGGTAAAGAGTGGGATATCTCAAACTCAAAGAAAAATCGTTTTATAGGGATAAATTTAAAAACGATGTATGTGGGTGGTTATCATTATACGCCTATCAATTTGGGTGCCTCAATTGCTAAGGGAGAACAGGTTTATGACGAGTCGCAAAGTTTTGAACTTAAAAATCCCGACTATTTTAGAATGGATATTGGAGTGAGCTTGAAGCGTAATTACAAAAGTCTTACAACTACATTAGCTCTAGATGTTCAGAATGTTACCAATAGAGAAAATGTTGGTGGACAATACTTTAACCAGAATAGTGGCACGGTAAAATATTGGTATCAGGCACCAATGATTCCTATTTTAAGATATAAGTTGGAGTTCTAAGGGAAATAAAAGAAGATTCGCAGAAGCATAAAAATAGCTCTTGAGTTGTAATTTTCTAATCCAGCTTATCAAAACAACCAAAGGAATTACTTTTTGGGGTAGTTCCTTTGGTTGTTAATGAGGATTGTAAACTCTTATTTGATGTTCTTTTGAGTCTTTGCAATTGCTTTTCCAATTGGAATCTATGACTCACTAAAGGGTTCTGTCTCTTTTAAATTAGATGCAACACTCGAAAATAGTTTTATATCTTTGCAAAAGAAAATTAATATCTAAGAGATGTTTGACAAGGAGATAATGGATTTTTTGCGTGCCCTAGCGGTGAACAACAACCGTGAGTGGTTTGAGGCCAACAACGATTTTTACAAGCGAGCCAAGTTGAAGTTTGAAGAGGGTGCGGCGCGCTTTATTGCTTTGGTTCAGGAGGTTGATCCTTCCGTGGGGCAGATGGAGGTGAAGAATTGCACATATAGAATATATAAAGACGTGCGCTTTTCGAAGGATAAGTCGCCCTACAAAATAAACATGGGTGCTTTTGTGGTGCCAGGTGGTAAGAAGAGCGGTAATGCGGGCTATTACATTCATTTGGAACCCGATGCCTGTTTTTTTGGAGGCGGATTACACTGTCCAGAGCCTGAGGCGTTGTTAAAAACGCGCACGGCTATTTTTAATGATGGCGATGGTTTTGAGGCAATTTTGGAGAAGCCGTCATTTAAGAAGTCGTTTAAAGGCATTGATTGTGATGCACTTAAAACGGCACCCAAAGGATTTCCGAAAGATTTTAAGCAGGTTGATTTGCTTAAGTTTAAGAGTTACACGGCGGGAAGAGGACTATCTGACGATGAGGTGTTTAAGGCCGATTTTACCTCAAAATTAAAGATGGAAATAGCCGAATTAAAGCCTTTTATCCTGTTTTTAAACGAGGGGTTGAAGGCTATTTAAAGGTGTAGTAAAGTGCTAAAGACCAAACGTTGTTAAATTCTCCAGTTGCTTGACTTAGATAATTTTTGGTTGGTGCGTATACTGTAATATCACCATTATAGGGCGTTCTAATTGCATTGAGGGAGTATTCAAATCGTGTGTTTACCCAGAACTTTTTGGTTATGTGATAGTTGAGACCAAAGATTGTTCCTGCTTCAATTTTCTCGAAGGCATTTGCGTCTGTGTAATCGCCATTTTCACTGCCCTCTCTTGATGAGATGAGAGTGGCCGCATAAAGCCCTCCCTCTACAGAGAATTTTAGGAAATGATAACGCACCACGAGCGGAAACTCAATGTAGTTAAGGTGAATATAATATTCCGTGTTGTCGCCATTTTTGGTATCGGCATTCTTCTGACTTCCTTTTTGTTTTAAGGCAATATCTAATTGCATGTCTATTGATTGGCTCAATTTTTTATATACGAAAGTGCCTACCGAGAGGCCTAGTTTGTTGTAGCCACCATATCCATCACCATCTACTTGCGAGCCATTCATACCTGCCGTTATACCAACTACAAAGTTGTCGCTACCCTGATTTCGATAGCTTTTTTTGGCCATCAAATTACAACTGATAGCAATGGTTAAAATGAGAACTATTTTACGCATATTTTTCTATTAGAATTTTGCTAAGTTCATCAACGCCTAAAGTGGCGCTTTTTTGAATTTTGGTAATATTGGGGTAGTTTGTAAGGCTGGGGATATGTGGATCTATGATGAATTTTGGTAACGCGGAGGGGTGATAATTTATGAGTGATGCTGCTGGATAAACGACCATGGATGTACCAACGACAATAAAAATATCGGCCATTTCAGTAACTTCAGCAGCCTTTTCGAGCATTGGAACTTGCTCTCCAAACCAAACAATATGTGGTCGGAGTTGAACCCCTTTAGGCGATAAGTCGCCTAAGTGAATAGGTTTGTAGCCCCATTCAATAATCTCATTCTCATTGTTCACGCCACGCACTTGGGTGAGTTGGCCGTGTAGGTGAATGACATTGGTGCTTCCTCCTCTTTCGTGCAGGTTATCAACGTTTTGAGTTATAATATCAACATGAAAAAACTTCTCTAAGTTGGCTAAACCAATATGCGCGCTGTTGGGGTTACAGGTTTGTAGTTGAGTTCTTCGTTGGTTATAAAAATTGAGTACAAGCTCAGGGTTTTTCTGAAATCCTTCGGGTGTTGCAACATCCTCAATTCGGTGATTTTCCCACAGCCCATAGGAATCTCTGAATGTAGAAATTCCACTCTCGGCACTCACGCCGGCACCCGTTAAAACCACGAGCCTCTTCATAGAAGAAAATTCATAAGGCTAGATTGGAATACAACACCTACCAACATGCCTACAATACCCAAAACATAACCCGTATAGATTTGTGTTGGTGTGTGAGCACCCATGTATAAGCGCGCAGATGTTACTATTCCAGAAATAAAAATGGTTAATGGAAAGATGAAGAATAGCGAACCGCCATTTAATCCTGCCACAATAAACGCTATGGATGTGAGGGTTCCCCAACCCAAGCCATGCAGACTAATCTTCCAAAAAAGAGTGACGAAGGTGGCAATTAGGATGAGAATAACAGCTAATCTAAAGAATATTACCAGTGAAATAGGGTAGTGTATCTTATAGAGAAGTTCAGAACATCCCCAAACAAAAATTGAACAGATGATTAAAGGCAAAATACGTTCGGAACGATTGTTGAGTTCAATGTGCGTTACGAGTCCTATCCATTTCAAAAAAACAATAACCAATACAGGCAATCCAATGGTTATGAGGATAATGGCCGATGTGATGAGCAAAAGTTGATGGTTTGAATAAATGACGTAAGTTCTTGTTGCCAGTGCCGTAATGATAAACGCCAAAAGGGGTAAAAACATGGGGTGGAATATCCTCGAAATGGTGGATGCAGATTGTCTCATTAAAGTTCTTTTCTTAGTCGCGCAACTGGAATATTCAACAAATCGCGATATTTAGCAATAGTTCTTCGGGCAATATTATATGATTTTTCGGCCAAAATATCAACCAACTCTTCATCGGTTAATGGGTTGCGTTTATCTTCGTTAGCCACCACCTCTTCTAAAATTGATTTTATCTCTTTGGTAGAAATCTCCTCCCCATGAGCATTTTCCATTCCTTCAGAGAAGAAATTTTTAATAGAATAGATGCCAAAATGGGTTTGAATATATTTACTGTTCGAAACACGGGAGATGGTTGATATATCGTAACCCGTAATCTCGGCTATATTCTTGAGAATCATTGGTCTAAGCTTCGTTTCGTCGCCATCCATGAAATACTCTTTTTGGTAATCGAGAATGGCTTGCATCGTGGTCATTAGCGTGTCGTTGCGTTGTTTTATGGCATCGATAAACCACTTGGCCGAATCGAGTTTTTGCTTCACAAACTGCACCGCCTCCTTCTGTTCTTTTGAGTTGTTCTTCTTGTTGGTGCTATACTCCTGAAGCATCTCTTGGTACGAGGCACTTACCCGTAATTCGGGCACATTTCGATTGTTTAAAGAGAGATATAAATCGTTCTCTTCACGCTCTAAAATAAAATCGGGTATAATATGGAAGAGCGTCTTTTGCATTGGGTTTGAATAGGCACTTCCTGGTTTTGGATTAAGATGCAAAATCTCATCAACCGCCTCTTTTAACTCCTCATCTTCGAGATGCAATTTCTTAGCAATCTTTTCAAAATGGCGTTTGCTAAACTCCTCAAAATAGTGCGTCAAAATTTTGTGAGCCCTCACTATGGCTGGGTCGCTCATGTCTTTGCGCTCAATTTGCAAAATCAGTGATTCTTGCAACGTCATACCCCCAATTCCAGGAGGATCAAACTCTTGCACAACCTTTAGTATATCGGACACTTCCTTTACAGACACTTCTAGGTTTTGTGCAAAGGCTAAATCATCGGCCATCTCCTCAACACCACGTCGTAAGTATCCATCTTCATCAATGCTTCCTATAACATACTCAGCAATAGTGGTTTGGCGTGGCGATAGATTTTGAAGTCCGAGTTGATCTTTTAAATGCTCATAAAAAGTAGCTCCTATTGAAAACGGAATTTCCTCATGTTTGTCGTCGGGTGAATGGTTGGATGCTTGCAGTCTGTACGTTGGAATATCGTCGTTTTGAATGTACTCCTCAATTGATATGTCGTTGTCATCGCTCTCTGGCTCTGTCTTTTCATCCTCTTCCTTCGGACTATCATCGTACTCCAACGTTGGGTTCTCCTCAATCTCCTCTTTTATCCGTTCATCGAGTTGGGCAATAGGAATTTCAAGTAATTTGATTACCTGTATTTGAAGAGGTGATAACTTCTGTTGTAGTTTTTGCGATAATATCTGTTTCATATTCTTTTTTAAGCTTCTCCAATCTCGCGTCTCCGTTCTATCGGAAGTACTTTTTCAAAAATAGTCTATTTAACCGATGTTTTAATCAAACAGCCATTGATTTGCTATATTGTTAGTAAATTCTCAATTGCTTTTTCCACCTTACTAAACTGAAATTCACCTAAGGCTTTATCCATTTTTGCCTTTATTTGCTCGGTGCATAAATTGCCAATAGTGCCTTCATGGGTGTGATTTACCGTTTTGGTAGGTTGGTAGGTACCAGCCTCAATTTGCAACCCAATTTGTTTATATGCATCTCTAAAAGGCACACCACCAAGCACCAAATTATTAACATCCTCTACGCTAAAAGCATAGTTATATAACTCATTATCAATAACATTTTCTTTTACAATAATGCGTTCTACCGAATAATTGGTAAGATCAATACAACTTAAAAGCTCATCAAAAGCTGGTAAGATGATCTCTTTAATTATCTGCATATCTCTAAAGTAGCCCGATGGTAAGTTGGTGGTAATATTTCCAATTTGTCCTACCAAACCCTGAATTTTATTGCAACGCCCTCTAATCAATTCAAAAACGTCGGGGTTTTTTTTGTGTGGCATAATGCTCGAACCCGTTGTAAGTTCATTAGGCAAACCAATAAAACTAAAATTCTGACTCATATAAAGGCACGCATCCATCGAAAATTTGCCTAACGTGTAAGCCACCGAAGCCAAAGCATTGGCCACGCTTTTTTCACTTTTGCCTCTCCCCATTTGCGCAAATACCACATTGTAATTCATTGAATCAAAGCCCAATAAGTCGGTTGTCATTTGCCTATTCAACGGAAAAGAGGAGCCGTAGCCTGCCGCCGCACCGAGCGGATTTTGATTCACCGTTTTATACGCCGCCTGAAGTTGATACACATCATCTATCAAACTCTCCGCATACGCCCCAAACCACAATCCAAACGAACTTGGCATGGCCACCTGAAGATGCGTATAACCTGGAATAAGTACCTTTTTATATTTTTCACTTTGGCTCTGAAGTGTTGTAAATAACGTTTCAACTTCACCAATAATTTCTTGTAATTTGTAACGAATAAAAAGCTTAATATCCAGTAAAACCTGATCATTCCGCGATCGTCCGCTGTGTACTTTCTTGCCCAATTCGCCTAACTTTTGCGTCAAAATCAGTTCCACTTGTGAGTGTACATCTTCCACGCCCTCTTCAATAACAAAATTACCCGCTAAAGCATTGGAATATAGATTTTTAAGTTCCATTAAAAGCGGTTTTAAATCCTCTTTTGGCAACAAACCCACACTCTCCAGCATGGTAATATGCGCCATGGTGCCCAAAATATCAAACGGCGCCAAATAAAGATCCATTTCCCGATCTTTACCCACCGTAAAGGCCTCAATTTTCTTATCTACCGGAATTCCTTTTTCCCAAAGCTTCATTCTGCAATTTTTAACGCGTTTTATGGTGCAAAGGTAACAAACCATGGCTCAAGAACAAAGGCCGATGAATACAATTTTTTGGGGGTGCCGGGAGGTGGCATCCAAGTATTTAAGCGTGATACTATTCTATTTCAAATCTCATGTTTTCTCGCCACCTAGCCGTCGGGTCGCCACTTCAACTCCGCGCTCGTTCCTCACTTGCGGGGTTTCTCGTTCTGCCCCTCACCCGCGTAAATACGTGGTTCTATTTGAACTTAGGTTTCATTACGTATCCTGTTTTTGAAAAATAAAAAAGCCCCAGGTTGTTGAACTGGAGCTTTTTTCAGTAGAATTGTAACGTTGTTTGTTAGTTCTTAAAAACTTTTTTAATTGCAGTTTCACCATTCACCTTCACCATTATTAGGTACATGCCCTTTTGCAAAGCACTCATGTCAATAGTCGATTGGTCGTAAACCGTTAGCACCTTAGCGCCCGAAATACTTACCACATCTACCTGTTCAATATTACCGTATTCACTCGTTACATGAAGTACATCCGATACTGGTGATGGATAGAGGTCTATCAAATAGTCGTTAGACTTATATCCTCCCAACGAGGTGGTGCCAGTAAGTGAAAACTTAACGTAGTCAATATTAAAATCACCCACGGCAAACTCCAATCGCATTACTTTTGCACCACTGGTAGCTATTTGAACATTTGAAATAGTAACATTCTGATAGGTTGACCAAGCGCCCGTATTGATTGGTGTTATTTTACCTACCGAAACTCCGTCAAGTTTAATGTTTATGCTCTGTCCAGCTTTAACCGCAGGAGCCGCTAACGGTATTGTTATATTATAACTTCCTGCAGGTAGAGATGGAATAGTATATTGCAACCATTCGCCAGCGGTAATGTAACCTACATTGAAACCCGAGGCTCCAGCTTCAATATCAACAGCATCGGTACGATAGGCATTCCCTTGATTTTCTACCGTAGCATCTGAAAAAGATATTCCAGAGCCACCATCGTCGTAATCTTCGGCCTCAATTTTTAAAACGCCATCATTTTGTATATCAATCCAATTCAAATTAAATCCACCTACAAGTGCTTTCACTGCTATTGAGTGATTTCCTGCTGGCAGAGTTACCGTTTGAGATATTGTTTGCCATGTATCTAACCCACCAGTTGCAGGAACCGCAACTGTGCCATAAATCGCACTTCCATCCTTTTCTTCCAATTGAATGTTTCCGCCATTGGTGCTTGCAACACGGTAGTTTATGGAGTACTTACCAGCAGTAGGTACCGTAATGCCATACCCCATCCAATCACCATCTTCAATTGTAGTAACTTGGCTTCCTCCACCTAAGTCCGATGTTGAAACACTGGTTATTCCACTCATTTCGCAATAATCTTCGGCCTCAATTTTTGCAGGTATCGGTGTAAAATAGATACCACAAACTGTTGGAACATCGTTTTGATAAACACGTACATAATCTACCGCCATGACTTGAGGAGTGGCTGGGAAGTTTGCAATTGTGGCACCTGGTTGTTCCGAACTGGCCCAAGTACTTCCGTAAGCTAAATTAAGAAGGATAAAGAATTTATCGTGAAATTCCGAGTAGATATTCATATCCGAGATTGGTAGTTTCGCCCACTCAACATCATCTAAATACCAACGAACATAGTTCAAATCCCACGACATGGCATAAACATGGTATTCACCAGGATTACATGATTTGCCATTTCCTGTATGATTCCAACCTCCGTTATCATAATGAATGGTACCGTACGTCATCTGGTTATTATTGATATTCTCCATGATATCAATTTCTCCACATTTTGGCCATCCGCCATTACTAATTTTATCGCCTAGCATCCAAAAAGCTGGAAATGCGCCTTTAAATAAGGGTAGTTTTATACGAGCTTCCACTTTACCATATTTCCAAGATTGATGGCCTTGCGTTTTCATACGAATGGATGTAACCGTATTATTGGTCTCTTTTTGTGCTGTTATTAGCAACTCACCATTTACTACCGAAGCATTCGGATGATCGGTGTACGTCTCGAGTTCACTATTCCCCCAACCATTGTTATTGCCTGTTTCAAAAACCCAGTCTGGTCCTATCGTCGTGGTGAATTCATCAGACCAAATAAGCTTCCAGTTTTGTGCCGAGAGTGAAATTGTGGTTGCAAAAAGTAAGCATACCGTTAATCCTTTAACTAGAGTTTTCTTTTTCATAAAATATACTATCAATACTATTTAACCTAATAGTCTGCAAAGATGTAGTTTATTGCTTACATCCAATCCAGAATCACCTATACGCAAACACTCATTTCGCCATTACATAAACTCTACAAGCATTCATAACTTACTTAAGTTAAACTTTTTAGAATAATTGCGTGTTTAATTATCAGATTCAATTTATTAAACATAAAAATGCAAACTCTACTCTCCAATAATGTTGGGATTAAAAACTATTATTGGTTGGTTGACTTTTCGAACATCGTGTCTATACTTATTGAAAAGAGTTCTATACATGACATTGCTATCGATTATTCGAGCCTGCCTCGAGACACTTTTTCCAAGATGGTGCTCTCTTTGTAATTGTAAACTTTCTAGCACCGAAAAGGTGGTTTGTTTCGTGTGCAAATCAGAGTTGCCCTATACTCATTTTCATCTAAAGCCAAATAATTTGGTAGAGCAAATTATGTGGGGTAGGGTGCC
>JAYVSA010000035.1:0-6991 GCA_043775765.1 Breznakibacter sp.
GTTTTTACAAAGTCGAAAGGCACCATCTCCCGAGGAACTGTACCTTTTACTGGCATCTGATTAGTCGCGCCATTGAGCGTGGTTGGATTTTCTGAATAGGTTTCGTAAGCCCTGCTCTCTTCCATATCGGGAAAGTAGGTGTGGCCAGGCTTATTGCGATTATAGTCGCAACGGCTAAAGAAAGTGAGCGCCAACAGGGCTATAAAGGTAATTTTTAGTCTCATTAGTGTTGTTGTTGAAGGTGCAATTAATAGCTGTTTTCGTAATTAAAACTCTCTTCAAGATATGGATGGTTTTGAGGTGTTTCGGCCACTTTTGAAAAGCTACGTAAAACCACAAATAGATAGAGCGATAGAAAAATAAGCGCCATACCTATTGGTAAGAGCGAAATAGACGGTGCGCAGTGTGTGGCTCCAGGCATAATATTGATGTAATAATCTAGCCAATGACCCACAAGTACCAATAATGCAATAGCCGTCAACCATACCCAATTACGTTTGCTTGCGCGAGTGATAAGTAAAAAGGTTGGCACAAAGAAGTTTAGAATTACCGAAATATTCATCTGAATAGGGAAGTCGTGCCATCGTTTAACGTAATAAATAGACTCTTCAGGGATGTTTGAAAACCAAATAAGTAGATATTGTGAACCCCACAAATAGCCCCAAAAAATGGAGACCCCAAAAAGGTATTTGCCCAAATCGTGAAGGTGCTCACTGTTTACCAATGGCAATCCACCAAAATATTTGATGATGGCAATAGTGATGATGATGGCTGAGAGTGCACTTGCCATAGCTCCAGCTACCATATAAAAGCCAAACATTGTGCTGTACCAATGAGGTTCGAGCGACATGATCCAATCCCACGAAGTGAAAAAGAAGGTAAAAACAAACAGCGGTACAAAGACAGACGATAGGCGTTTAATACTTTTATAATGCCCTTGGTTGGGTTCACTATCCATCAAAATGGAATGTTTGTGCAAGAGATATATCAGCAAACTCCAGAGTGCTATTAAACCAAATGTTCTTGCCAAAAAGAAGGGTACATTGAGAAAGACTTGTTTGCCAAGCAAAAGTTTGTCGGTAGTGGGGTGGCTCCATTCATAAATAGTTGGTATGCCTGGAATGAGGAGCAGTAATATTATTGCAGCAATAGGCAAATAGAGTGCAATACTCTCCAGCACGCGTTGAATAGCCACATGCCAGCCTGATTCTGCCAGCGTGTGAATGGCTAAGAATAGCATTGCCGATCCGGCTATTCCTAAATAAAGATAACCGTTGAGAAGTAGATTTGCCCAAAACTCATTGGCGCTGTTCATTCCCAATACGAGCGATGTAAGAGTTAGTAGCAGCCCAATAATTGCCGTTATATAAATGGGCTTTTTAACTTTTGACGTAAACTTAAACGACTGATTCATAATATTTTATCTTCGATATGATTACTGCTAATTTTTAGTTTCTACTTGGCGCACATCGTGGCATTTTACGCTTGTTAAGTATTCAATACCATTCTCGAAGGGAATAATTATCTGAAAACGGTCGTCGGTAGCACCTTCATCTAAAAACTCTATTGAGGCACCCGGACCTAGTTTTGATCGAACAAAAAATGCAACGCCAGTAGCAATAATGGTTACCATAAGCGTTACCATCACCGTAATTGGCATAAACGAGGGTATAGAAATAAGGGGTTTTCCGCCGTAATTAATTGGGTAAACAGAACTCGAAATAATTATTTGTGCCCCCAGCGAGAATACAAATGCCCCTAAGCCAGCTAAAAACGCCACTTTTGATATGTTTGATGGTTTAAATTCTAAAACCACATCGAGACCGTGAATAGGGTAGGGCGAACGAACATCTAAAACGGTAACGCCCTGATGTTTAAGCGTTTTAATAGCATCAAGCACCTCGTGTTCGTCGAGCAAATATCCTGTAACTACTTTTGAATTTTCCATATCTTTAAGTTCTCTTTAGAAAATTAATGCGTCGTCTCTCCGTTGCTTTTAATAATGCTCTTCACTTCATTTATGGCCACTACTGGTATAAAACGTATGAAGAGGAAGTAGAGTAGAAAGAAGATGCCCAATGTGCCTGTAAAAATGGCTACTTCAACCCATGTTGGAATGTACATAGACCAGCTCGAAGGCAAAAAGTCGCGGTGCAATGAGGTAACGATGATGATGAAGCGTTCGCACCACATTCCGATATTTATTAAGATGGCAAATGCCAATGTAACCCAAACATTGCGTCGTAATTTCTTAATCCACAGTAATTGTGGAACCAATAAGTTAAAAGTCATCATTGTCCAATAAACCCATTTGTACGGACCAAAGGCCCGATTCATAAAGACATATTTCTCATACAAGTTACCGCTATACCATGCAGAAAAAAGTTCGGTTGTATAAATAAGCGCCACCACAGAGCCCATCACAATAACTATTTTATTCATCAACTCGATGTGATTGATGGTGATGTATTTCTCGAGATGAAGTGTTTTGCGAGTAAGGATAATGAGAAAAAGTGCCATTGCAAATCCGCAGAATATAGCGCCTGTAAAGAAATAAAGCGGAAAAACAGTAGCATGCCATCCAGGAATTACCGAGGTGGCAAAGTCGGAGCTTACAATAGAACAAACGGCTACCACTAAAACGGTTGTTACGCCTGCCATAACGGTATTCATAGCCTCATAACGATGCCAATGTTTTGCCGAGCCATTCCATCCAAAACTTAGAAGTCCGTAAATATCTTTCTTGATACCTGGTTTCAATCGATCACGAACGGTGGCTAAATCTGGCACCATTCCAACAAACCAAAATACGAGCGATGATAAAATGTAGGCCGTCAACGCAAATACATCCCACAAAAGAGGGGAGTTAAAATTCACCCATAACTCACGCGAATTTGGGTATGGAAAGATGAAAAAGCCCAACGGAATTCGCCCCATGTGAATGAGCGGAAAAATACCAGCTACCGCAATCGCAAATATGGTCATAGCTTCTGAGGCACGGTTAACCGAGTTTCGCCATTTCTGGCGAAATAGAAGTAAGATGGCCGAGATAAACGTACCAGCATGACCAATGCCCACCCACCACACAAAATTCGTGATGTCTAAGCCCCATCCCACGGTTTTATCTAAACCCCATGTCCCAATCCCATCCCATGCGGTTAGCCACATTGCATAAAGGCCTAGCGTTGCCAGAAGAGCCGATAGTGAAAATCCTGCCCACCAAAGTTTGCCAGGCTTGCCTTCGAGATGCGATAAAATCTCGGTGGTTACCTGTTGGTTATTTACATTCCCCAGAACTAGGGGCTCGCGTAATGTCGAAATCTCCATAGGTTATGCTATTTCGTTTTTTCTGTTTCTAATTTTTGTCAAATATCCTACGGCTGGCAAAGTATGAAGTTCTTCCAAAATATTGTATCGACGTGGATCATTTAGGAGTTTGTTTACTTGGCTTTCAGGGTTATTGACATCCCCAAAAACAATGGCTTGTGCTGGACAGGCTTGTTGACAGGCCGTTTTTATTTCGTTATCGGCTAAAGCTCTTCCTTCGCGTTTTGCCACGAGTTTTTTCTCCTGTATTCGTTGTACACAAAGTGAACATTTCTCAATAACACCTTTTGCACGCACTACCACATCGGGGTTCAGCACCATGCGCTTGAGGTCGAGGGTCATGCCTGTAACATCTACTGTGTTAAATGGAATGGTATCGGCACCTGTGTAATCAAACCAGTTGAATCTACGCACTTTGTACGGACAGTTATTGTTGCAATAGCGGGTGCCAATGCAACGGTTGTAGGCCATTTGGTTTAATCCTTCGGAGCTGTGGTTGGTTGCCGAAACTGGACAAACATTTTCACAAGGAGCATTGTCGCAGTGCTGACACATAACGGGCTGACGAACAACCGATGGATTTTCAACATCTCCATTATAATAGCGATCAATTCGTATCCAGTGCATTTCGTGCGAACGACGAACTTCATTGCGCCCAACAACGGGTACGTTATTCTCTACCGAACAGGCTACAACACAGGCATTACAGCCAGTACAGCTATTTTGGTCAATAACCATTGCCCATTTATGCCCATCGTAGTCGTGTTTCTGGTAAAGTGAAATGTCTTCTTTGGCAAACTCCACGTGCGCCTCATTTCCAGCCACTGGGTTTTCTAAATATTCATCGAGGGTAGTTTCTCGAATCAACTCACGCCCCTCCATGGAGTAATGCGATTGCGTAGTAGCTAGCTCGTAAGTCTCGCCAGTGGCCTGAATATCTACTTGCTCGGTATAAAAAACTCGATTCCCATTTTTAAACGTTACCGATTTATACCCATTCTCACCAATACCGCTCGCCACCGTTCCACCGTTAACATGACCGTAGCCTAATGCCATAGAAATCACATTACGCGTTTGTCCGGGCTGAACTAAAACAGGGAGTTTATAGCTGCCAATCTTTATTACATCGCCAGTTTCAAAGCCACGAAGTGTTGCGTAGCCAGGAGATACTGCAAAGTAGTTATCCCAACAAATCTTAGAAACTGGGTCGGGAAGCTCTTGCAACCACGGGTTATTAGCCAATCCGCCATCACCCAACGCCACATTCTGATAAAAATGTAGAGTGATGCCGTCAGTAATATTTTGATTATCAATAGTTTCTATTGCTTTATGAATTGCTTCGTTATTAAGAGTACTATTTTTTTTTGCCAAGGTATTGTCAATGTTCACCACACCATCTCTCAAAGAGTATTTCCAAAAACGCTCAAAACTTAAAGTCGATTTTTGCTTTGGATAGTGCGCTGATTTCCAATTATCTTTTACAAAATCGTAATAGTCGGTAGTTATTCCACACCAATTTAAAAGAATCTCCTGTGGCTGATGCGTATTAAATATTGGGTGGATAACAGGTTGTGTTAATGATAGTTGTGTAGATGCAACCTGCGCATCATCCCACTGTTCTAAATAGTGGTGCGTTGGTAGCAAGTAGTCGGCTTTTATTGTTGTATCAGTTTGTGCCGATGCTAAAACAATTTTGAGTGGTATCGCATCGAGTTTAGATACTTCTATTGGCAATGAGTAATATGGATTAGTTTGATAACAAACAAGAGTTCCAACGTCCCCATTTGTAATCTCTTTTGTCAGTTTTTCGAGCTCGATATCGTTTCCCGCAAAACTGGATGTATCTTCATTTAAGAAAATAGTTTTATTGTAATTATCTAATAAAGAATTAATTCCATTAATTAAAATTTGCACATTGGGATCATTGCTTCCTGAAATTACCACCGATTTACCCTTGTGTTTAATGAGTTCAACGGCAACTGTTTCTACTGGTAACAAAGCGGAGCTAGATGAGTTAAAAACACCCAGTTTTCTTCCCACCGATTTATAAAGTGCTAGCACAAATTTGCCCTCTTCTTGTGGATTCATCATATACCGTTCATCCGCATTACTACCAGTGATGGTCATAGTGGATTCAAATTGAATGTGCCTGCTCATCTGTTTTTCACCATTCATCAACTTACGATTTTTCGTGTAGTCGGTGGTAAATCGCAGCGGTTGAAGCCAAGTGCCTAAAAAATCGGCATTAAAAGCAACAATCATTTGGGCTTTATCAAATTGATAATCAGGAATAACGCCACTGTCAAATGATAATTTGTTGGCTTCTCTAATGGCCGAATATGAAATGGCATCAAACGTAACATGCTTTGCTTTAGGATATTGCTTTAAAAATATTTCAAAAACTTTTTGGGTCGATGGACTAACAATGGTTGGTGTAAGCAGAACAATCGATTTAGAAACCGTTTTCAATGCTTGAGAAATATCTTCATTGGCTTTATTCCAACTAATAACCTGCTTTTTGTGAAGAGGTTCTTGTGGACGCGATTCATCGTATAGATTTAATAATGAAGCTTGTACACGAGCTGATGTGCCTCCTTTGGTATAAAGACCCATCTCATTGCCCTCAATTTTAATTGGGCGGCCGTCTCGTACTTTTACTAAAATAGGAACAATCTCATTTCCATCGTAAAAGGTTGAAGCATAATAGTTTGAAATTCCAGGTTCAATCTCTTCAGGTTTTATTAAAAGAGGGATGGCTTTTTTTACTGGTTTTGAGCAACTGGCCAATATGGCTGTTGAAGCAATGCCAAATCCAAAATATTTTAAAAAATCGCGTCTCGAAGCATTGCTCAAAATTCGCTCCTCTTTAATTGGTGCTTTTTTGCCTTCTATTGCCTCTTCATCAACTCGTAAATCGTTTATGCTTTTCCAATATTTCATGGTAATCGTTTTTCTAATTTCAATAATCAAAAATCTTTTTTCGGCTCTTGCAATTAATAGTGGCACTTCATGCAATCTTCACCACCCATTTTGGCTACAGATAAAGAATCTTTACCCGCTTTTTGAAGTGATTTAAAGGTGTGTTTGTAATAGCCATTTTCGCCAATTTTTATTTTTTTTGTCCGATGGCAATCAAGGCACCAACCCATAGACAAATCTTTCTCCTGTTTTAGAATATCCATCTTGGTCACGTCGCCATGACACTCTTGGCACGTCACTTTACCAACTTTTACGTGCTGCGAATGGTTAAAATAGACATGGTCGGGAAGTGAATGAACGCGTATCCATTCAATAGATTTTCCGCTGTCGACACTGTTAATAACCTTGGAGATTTCAAACTTGCCCGATTTTGAGCCTTCTCGAACAATTACGTGGCAATTCATACACACACTAGTTGATGGTATTCCCGCCGATTTGCCCTTCTCAACATCGCTGTGACAATACATACAGTCAATCTTATTGTCACCAGCATGTATTTTATGGGAAAACTTTACTGGTTGATCGGGCATATAATTTTGGCTACGTCCAAGATTTTTTCCTTCCTCCATCAACATCTGAGCCTGAACACCCAATCCCAATACAATAATTAATAGATGAATAGCCTTATATTTTATTTTTTTTGTAACGAAGAGGTCTATCAAAGCCAACGTCATTATCAGCCCTA
>JAYVSA010000036.1:0-9562 GCA_043775765.1 Breznakibacter sp.
CAATAGGGGATAATTGTTATATCAATAATGTTTCTGGGCAGTTACAGGGTGTCGATTTAGGAGATAATGTTGTTATAGATAATTGTTTTTTAATTGAAAACCCTACCGAATCGACATTTGGCAACGGAGTAAAGGTTTCAGTACTCAACGAAGCAGGTGGTAGAGAGGTATTGATTTTTGATAAGCTTTCGGCACAGTTAGCCTATATTTTAACCTTCTATCGCTACAAAAAAGATGCAATATCTAACATAGAAACGCTTATAGAAAAATATATAAGCTTAAAAAAATCCAAACGTTCTAGCATTGGTAGTGGGGCTGTTCTCCAAAATTGTGGTGAAATACGGAGTGTTAGCATTGGTGAGGGCACAGAATTAACGTCTGTTCAATACTTGCACAATGGAACTATCAATAGTTCTAAACAAAATCCAACTAAAATAAGTCATGGAGTAGTTGCCAAAGATTTTATCATTGCCAACGGTGCCGAAATAAAGGAGTTTTCTAATGTAAGTAGATGCTTTATTGGTGAATCAACGGTTTTGGCTAAAGGGTTTACCGCAGAGGAGTCTATTTTGTTGTCTAATGGCCAATTTTATAACGGCGAGGCTTGCTCTATTTTTGCTGGACCTCACACAGTAACACATCATAAATCAACTTTACTTATTGGAGGTGCTTATTCGTTTTTCAATGCAGGAAGCGGCACTAACCAAAGTAATCATCTCTATAAAATTGGGCCAGTGCATCAGGGAGTTGCTGAACGTGGTGTTAAAACAGGAAGTGATTCATATATTCTTTGGCCAGCGCATATTGGCTGTTTTACCGTTGTTCTGGGTAAGCATTATGCCCATCCCGATGTTTCCAAACTCCCATTTTCTTATTTGATAGAGAAAGATGGTGAGAGTGTTCTTATTCCAGGACTTAATATAAAGAGCATTGGAACTTTCCGTGATTTTAGTAAATGGGAAAAGCGTGATAAACGAGCATCTACAAGCAATGACGTTATTGATTATCAATTTTCAAATTGGTATGTGATTGGTCGGTTGTTGAGAGGAATTGATGTCTTAAATGAGATTAAGAATTCTAAAGAGGCAACACAATATTCGTATAACGGTGTTATTATGAGCGCCAGTAGCGTAGTAGGAGGCATTAAGCTTTATCAGCATGCCATTAAATACTATATTGGGTTAAAATTTGTGGCTTTCGATAGTGAGTTCGAACGTTTACTACTCGATCCTAAAGTTGACTTTTTAAGTGACCTAAAGTTGCCTGCAATTTCGGATATGGCGGGAATGTTTACCGATAAGAACAAGTTGTTTTCTAAATTAGATTCCTCATATCATTTTAGGAACATTGAAGAGGTATTGCAGGAGATAAAGAGTTGCCACGTTGCATTCAGTCTTTTTGATGAAATATTCTTTATTCGAAAATATATTTGGGATACCTATACCCAGAAAGCATCATGGGAAGCGAAACTTGATTTGTTTTTAGCTGATTTTATATCGAGTGTTAAACTTATTCATGCTGGTATTTTAGCCGATGCGAAGAAAGAGTTCAATGAAGTAAGTAAAGTAAGTTTTGGTGTAGATGATGAGTTGAGTAAGAAAGATGATTTTGATATTGTAAGAGGTCGTTTTGACGCATTAAGTGAAGTTCAAATTTTGCAAAAGAGCGAGAAGGATATGCTTGAAAAAGCTAATAAGTACATTCAGTTATTAAAGAATAGTAATAATTATACTGATTATATATGTGTGGAATAGTTGCATATTTAGGAAATAGAACCGCATATCCGATATTAATAAAAGGCTTACAACGTCTTGAGTATAGAGGTTATGATTCGGCTGGCATAGCATTGATGAATGGTAAACCAAATATCATTAAGTGCAAAGGCAAAGTTAAAGATTTGGAAGAAGCTGCTCGGACTCACGATATTTCTGGAACAGTGGGTATGGGGCATACTCGCTGGGCAACTCATGGTGTACCCAACGATGTCAACTCACATCCACATGCTTCAATGAATGGGAAGTTTGTGTTGGTACATAATGGTATTATAGAGAATTATGCACATTTAAAAAAGGAGCTTGTTTCAAGAGGATATACTTTTAAAAGTGAGACAGATACCGAGGTGCTTGTCAATTTAATAGAAAATATTTATCAAGAAAACAGTGTTTCTGGTGAGTTAGCCGTTCGTTTGGCACTCTCAAAAGTTGTTGGGGCTTATGGATTAGTTGTTTATTGTACTGATGAACCCGATACTTTAATTGCAGCTCGAAAAGGTAGTCCTTTGGTAATTGGAGTAGGCGAGAATGAATATTTTATGGCCTCTGATGCATCACCTATTGTGGAGTATACTGATAAAGTCATTTATATGAACGATGAAGAGGTTGCTGTAATTACCAAAGGGGGCATTGACCTTAAAAATATTGAAAATATTTCAAAATCGCTTAATATACAGAAGGTAACGCTTGATATTGAGCAGATTGACAAAAATGGATTCGACCATTTTATGTTAAAAGAGATTTATGAGCAACCTTCCTCAATTATGGATACCATGAGAGGACGTATTTCTAGTGATCATACAAAAATGTTTTTGGGAGGTATTACCGATGTAATTCCCAAATTGGCAACGGCTCGAAGAATTATTATTGTGGCCTGTGGTACGTCTTGGCATGCCGGATTGGTGGGAGAATATCTTTTTGAAGAGTATGCTCGCATTCCAGTGGAGGTCGAATACGCTTCAGAATTTAGATATAGAAATCCTGTTCTTTTCCCCGATGATGTAATTATTGCAGTGTCGCAAAGTGGAGAGACCGCAGATACCTTAGCCGCTATAAAAGAGGCAAAATTGGTTGGAGCTACCATATTAGGTATTTGCAACGTGGCAGGTTCCTCCATTCCGCGTGAAACTCATGCAGGTGTCTATACCCATGCTGGAATAGAAATCGGTGTTGCATCAACAAAAGCATTTACCTCACAGGTGACTGTTTTGGCCATGATGGCGTTTATTATTGGCAAGAAGCGCAATGTTATTTCAGAGGAGCTTTACACAACATTAATAGAGGAGTTAATAGCCATACCTGCTAAGATTGAAGAGATTTTATTAAATGAGAATCATATAAAATCTGTTGCTGCACTTTATAAGAATGCCACTAATGCTCTTTATCTTGGCCGCGGCAACCTGTTCCCTGTAGCACTTGAAGGGGCTCTGAAGTTGAAAGAGATAAGTTATATTCATGCAGAAGGGTATCCTGCGGCAGAGATGAAACATGGGCCAATTGCACTCATCGACGAGAATATGCCTGTGTTTGTGTTAGCCACTAAGGATAAGTCTTATGAGAAGATTGTGAGCAACATTCAAGAGGTGAAAGCGCGACATGGGAAAGTTATTGCAATAGTTACAAAAGGAGACACGATAATTAAGAATTTGGCCAATCATATAATTGAAGTGCCCGATTGCCATGAAGCTCTAGCTCCGTTATTAACCGTTATTCCATTGCAGTTGATATCATACCATATAGCGGTTATACGCGGTTGTAATGTCGATCAACCCAGGAATTTGGCTAAGTCAGTTACTGTAGAATAGCAATAAAATTGATAAATAAACAAGGGACTCCGATTTTGGATTCCTTGTTTATTTAAGGCCTCTAAACTTCTTTTCCCAATTCCATGAAGATAGAAGAGATTCTTCGAGTGATATTTTGGTTTTCCAACCCAATTTTTTTGATGATATAGTCGTATCTGCCCAAATTTTCTCAATATCTCCAGCACGTCTCGGTACAATTTTGTAATTGAGGTTGATACCTGTTGCTTTAATGAAGGCTTTAATGAGTTGCATTACAGAATATCCCTCGCCTGTTCCGATGTTGAAAAACTCAAAATTTGATTCTTGTTTTAAATTTATCAATCGGTCAATAGCCACAACATGTGCTTGTGCCAAATCTACGACGTTAATAAAATCACGAATTGCAGTACCATCAGGTGTATTGTAATCATCGCCAAAAACAGATAAGCACTCTCTTATTCCTGCTGCTGTTTGAGTGATATAGGGAATTAAATTACTTGGTATTCCGTTAGGCAACTCACCAATAAGTGCCGATGGGTGAGCGCCAATTGGATTAAAGTATCTTAAAGCAATAGCATTTGTTTTTGGCGTCACTTTACAAACGTCGCGAATGATATCTTCAGCAATAGTTTTGGTGTTTCCATAAGGAGATTCGGCAGGTTTACGAGGTGTTGTTTCAACCACAGGAAGTATATCGGGCTGACCATAAACCGTGCAGGATGATGAAAAAACAAGGTTTTTAATTCCATGTTTCTCCATATTTATAAGTACATTGAGAAGTGAGTTAATGTTGTTTTTGTAGTAGAGTAAAGGTTTTTCAACCGATTCCCCAACAGATTTGGAGGCAGCAAAGTGTATTATGGCATCGATATTCTTTGTTTCGTTGAAAAATTTGTCCGTTTGCACCACATCGGACAAATCAACTTTGAAGAATAGTGGTTTGATTCCAATTATTTTCTCAATATTATTCAGAACCTCGATGTTGGAGTTGGATAAATCATCTGCAATCACAATTTCATATCCAGCATCGTGAAGTTCAACCACGGTATGCGATCCAATGTAGCCTGTGCCACCAGTAACAAGTATTCTCATTTTGTAAGTTTTAGGCGAAGGTAGTATTTAAAGTTAAAATGTAAACTCACGAACTATTTTTTGCAACCACGTAGTTCTCAAAGAGATGGTAAAAGGCTTGTTTTTTTATTCAAAAAAGAGTCAATCTGATGGTATAAACGAGTTAAAAGTTTATTAATTTTGCGTTATGAGTAACGTAGAACAACATATATCCGAATTGTTAATGCAACACAATTGTGTTGTGGTGCCTCGTTTTGGGGGTTTCGTAGGAAGCTATCAATCTGCCGTAATAATTGAGGATAGTGGCATAATAAAGCCCCCCCACAAAGAGATTATTTTCAATAAAGCATTGTCGCATAACGACGGATTACTGATTAATACCTACTCGCGACGTTTCGAAATTTCCTATGCAGAAGCCGAGAGAGAAGTGTCATCTTTTGTAGATGAATTACTCGCAAAAGTGAGTAAGGGTGAAATTGTACAAGTGGCGGAAATTGGTGTGTTTAGAGCCGATTTGTTGGGGAATATTTATTTTATTCAAAGTGAGGGAACTAACTTTTTAGCCGAATCGTTTGGGTTTGATTCACTTCATTTAATGCCGTTGACTTTGTCTGAACGAAATTCTCAACGATTTGAGAGTAGAAGAAAAGTATTTGTGCGGATGATTGCCAATAGACGCGTAGCAGCAACCGTTGCCGCTGCAGTTGCAATGTTCTTGTTTTCCACAGAAATATTGGTAAAGGATGTTAATTCTTACAGTTATGGATCTTTGTTAAGCGATTTTACTCCAACAATGGTTCAAGCTAATTTGCCAAAGCAAGTTTTGGAACAAGTTTCTGAGCAGAAGTCTGTTACTATTGTTGAGCCCATTTTGGAAACAAAAGAGAAGAGACCTTTTCACCTAATTGCAGCAAGCTTGAAAACAAAACAAGAAGCGAATGAAATGTTGGCTTTTTATATTAAGAATGGTTGTGAAGATAGCGAAATTGTTGAGGCAGATGGTCGTTTTAGAATATCGATAGAACAATTTGGCACTAAGGATTTGGCGCTAAAGTCAATGAATCATTATCGTGAAAATAATCGGTATAAATCTGTTTGGGTTTTTAAGCAGTAGTTTTAAGGTAACATTATATATGTAAGGCACTTCCAGGTTTGGAGGTGCTTTTTTATTTGAGGGTTAGTCAATGTCTGAGTGTTGGCGGAGCGGGTGAGGGATTGCGCGAAAATCCTTTTTGCCCTTACTGGATTTGCTATCGGCCTGAGATGTGTGGGCAAAAAGATTGGTGCAAAAGCCCGACAGAAAGCGCCAAGTGTAGATTATTTTGTAATCTGTATGAAATGAGTTTTAACCCCAATTAGGCGCTTTGTGTCACCGCCAAATATAAATATGTATATGGTTGCTTTTTTTGTTGTATTGTTTTCAATTTACAGGGGTTATGTTTGTAAAATGATATAAATATAAAAAACACCCCTGATTTATTTTAGTTTTATTTTAAAATTGATACTTTTGTGACGCGAAAATAGAAATACAGATAAATTTATGGGAATATTTGATACTGGCACAACAGGCTTTATGATGTTGGCCACGAGTTTGGTTATGCTAATGACCCCTGGGTTGGCATTCTTTTATGGTGGGTTGGCGTGTAAACGCAACATTTTAGGGGTAATGATACAGAGCTTTGTTTCTTTGAGTGTTACATCCATTTTATGGTGGGCTTTTGGGTACTCTTTATGTTTTAGCGGAGGCGAAGGCGGTATTATTGGGAATTTGGACAAGGCTTTTTTGAATGGAGTGACGCTAACGTCAACTTGGGGTCCTAAGGAGAAGTTTCCTGAATTGGTTTTCTTTGCTTATCAAATGATGTTTGCCATTATTACTCCGGCTCTTATTACAGGGGCATTTGCAAATAGGGTGACCTTTAAAGCTTATATGCTTTTTTTAGTTCTTTGGCAAATATTTGTCTATTATCCTTTTGCGCACATGGTTTGGGGCAACGGTCTCTTAGCTAAATGGGGTGTTTTAGATTTTGCAGGAGGTATTGTGGTACACGCAACGGCTGGAGCGGCAGCTTTGGCGTCGGTCTTTTATGTTGGAGCGCGCCATGTGAAAAATTCTCAACCGAATAGCATCCCTTTGGTGGCGGTTGGTACGGGTTTACTTTGGTTTGGATGGTATGGCTTTAATGCAGGAAGTGAATTAGCCGTAGATGGAGTTACAGCTCTTGCGTTTATAAATACAAATATGGCAGCTTCCACGGCGGCTTTAACTTGGCTTTTATTAGAGTGGACACGGCACGATAAACGTCCGACTTTCTTAGGTCTTCTAACAGGTTCTATTGCTGGATTGGCTACCATAACTCCTGCTGCAGGATATGTAAATACTGGTTGGGCTTGTTTTATTGGTGTATTGGCTTCTTTGGGTTGTTTTATGGCTGTAAAGTTAAAAGATCGGATGGATTGGGATGATGCTCTTGATGTATGGGGAGTTCACGGTGTTGGAGGTGTTATTGGAACCATTGCATTGGGTGTTTTTGGCTCAGCAGCGGTAAATTCAAATTCTGCCGATGGTCTTATTCACGGTGGATATGAGTTCTTTTTCAAACAAGTTATAGCAACCGTTTTTGCGTTTATTTATGCTTTAGGTTTTACATACGGTATGCTGGTGCTAATTAACAAAATTACGCCAGTTAAAGTGTCGAAAGAGGATGAAGAGATGGGCTTAGATGCCGCGCTACATGGCGAAGTGGCTCGTGATATGCAATAGAGATAAAAAGATAATGGTTGGTGTAATAGGGCAAAATCCATTTGCTAACCATTATTTTTAAAAAATATTCATTTAAATAATAAGCACACTTGGAATAATGTAATATTTTCCATAGTTTTGCACCCGTAAACAGAGGGTTCCTTAGCCAAGTGGTTAGGCACCGGTCTGCAAAACCGTTTACGGCGGTTCGAGTCCGCCAGGAACCTCGTAAAACGAGCCTTCAAATAATTTGAAGGCTCGTTTGTTTTTTTTAGGATGTGAAGTTTTTTCACTTCAATGGTATATGATCCATCAGAAGAAATGCTGGGCAAACTAAGTTGCTATTATTCAGACGTATTTGAGAGTTATTTTGAGAAACAAAGCTTTATAATTATATCTTTGAATTAAAAAACAAATTGATGATACGACCAATCTTTTATACCACTTCACCCTCCAAGCAACTGTTGATTCTCTTCTTTGTTCTTTTTGCATCATTTGTTGTGTTTGCAATTGTGAGCAGTTTTGGAATGATTGCTTTTCCAAACAATTTAGATAATAAGGTGTTTCCAATTGAGTATACTCAATATTTGTTGGTAGTTCAAGGTGTTACAATGATGATAATGCCATCCATAATATTCACATTTCTCACAAATTTACGTCCATGGCATTCTATAGGGATGCAAACGATCAAACCAATTGTTTGGGTTTTAATCTCTATTGTTGCAATAGTTTCTATTCAGCCATTGGTGCAGGTTTTGGGTATATGGAATAGTAAATTGGTGTTGCCCGATTATTTGAGCCTTGTTGAGCGATGGATGCGCGAGTCTGAAGCGAACGCATCTGTTATGATGACACAGATATTACAAGGTGCGCATATAAAAAATATTATCGCCAATATTTTAATTATGGCTATTATTCCGGCCATTGGAGAAGAGCTTATTTTTAGAGGCTGTTTTCAAAAAGTTATTGGACAGTGGTGGCGCAATCCTCATTTGGCCATTGTCTTTACAGCGCTGCTTTTTAGTGCCATTCACCTTCAGTTCTTTGGTTTTTTACCTCGTTTTGTTTTAGGGCTGTTGTTGGGATATTTATTTTATTGGAGTAAAAATATTTGGGTTCCTATAATTGCTCATTTTTTAAATAACTTGGGTATGTTGTTGCTCTATTATTACTATGTAGAATATGGGGATATAGAAAATCCTCTCAACGTTCAAACATCATACGATCAACCTTGGTGGTGGCTTGCTTTGGGGACACTCTCGCTTGCAGTTACGCTTTTTTTAGGGTTTAAACTTTACAGGAGAGCAAAGTTGCAAAAAGGACTTGAGGTTGAACCTAGCGTTCAGTAGAACGAAGAAGATACACAATTCCTAAATCGCTGCATTTGGTTCGCTTCTCCTCTGGGTCTAAATTGCAATAATTTTCTTCAATTTCATTCCAAGCACCCAGAATAATGCTATCGGCTTGCGAACGTATTTCAACCATTTTGTCGTGATACTTTTGTGTGGTTACTTGAAGATTTTTGTGGTTGTTGTAACTCTCAACAAACTTTTCATATTTTACTTTGACAACTGCAATTGATGGATTATAAATTCGTGTACCACCCATTGCACCTCGTTTCTCCTCACCTTTAATGACTCTGTCGCCAAGAGAAATAAGTTGTTGTTCTGTCGTGATATCAGGAACCGATTTATCTTCAATATTTAGTCCAAAAAGGAGTCTTACATCTGGCTTGATTTCATTTCTAACAATACAGAAATTGAGGACTTGAATAAAATGTGAAACATACAATTTACAAGATTTAAAACTCTCATTCAATATCTTTCCGCAATTGGCTTGTCTGTCGTAACTTTGTTTGTATTGAGCAACCGCCTGATCAAAAAGAGGTAAAAAAGCTTGTATTTCTAGAAATTTCTTCGCTGCAAATGGTAAACTAAATGGAATACTCTTTGATCCCTTTTCTGATAATGTACGCAAAGCTCTTAACCTAGCCTGATCGGTATTTGGAAGTCGTCTGTAAGGCATAATTCATTAAAATCTAGTAGTTTCCACGCATAAAGTAAAGTTACGCCATTTTTTTTATACGGCAAGATGTTCGTCAACTAATATCGAACATTCGTCAAAAATAAGTTAAAATAAGTTAAAGTGCTATTGGTGCAGAAGAGGCCAATCGTAGTATTATTTTTGATTAT
>JAYVSA010000037.1:0-7738 GCA_043775765.1 Breznakibacter sp.
GCTTTTGGGTGCGCGTGATTTATCGATTCTTAATACACCACCAACTAATAGGCAACCTATTGTTACAGAAGTGCATACGTTTAATGAAGTAATTATAAAAGAGGCCATTGGTAATGAGGTGAATAGAGGTGGACAGGTCTTTTTCTTGAATAATAGAATTAATAATTTACCCGAACTTTCGGCCACCATTGAGCGTTTGCTCCCACATGTAAAAACAGGAATTGCTCACGGACAGCTTTCGGCGCAAGATTTGGAAGACCGCATTATGTCGTTTGTAAATGGCGATTATGATGTATTGGTTTGCACCACTATTATTGAGTCGGGACTCGATATTCCTAACGCCAACACCATCATTATTAATAACGCCAATAATTTTGGATTGAGTGAATTGCATCAGTTGCGAGGTAGAGTGGGGCGTTCCAACAAAAAAGCCTACTGTTATCTTTTGGCTCCACCGCCATCAGTTCTTCCGCAGGATGCAAAAAGACGGCTACGAATTATTGAGGAGTTTTCTGAGCTTGGTAGTGGGTTTCAAATAGCTATGCAAGATATCGATATTCGCGGAGCTGGCAACCTTTTGGGTGGCGAACAGAGTGGTTTTATCTCCGATATTGGTTATGAAACGTATCAAAAAATTCTAAATGAAGCGGTGCAAGAGTTGCGCGACACGGAGTTTAAGGAGCTTTATGCAAATGATCCACAAGCGGTGCATTCGCAACAGTTCTCGTCAGATTGTCAGGTAGATTTTGATACCGATATGCGTATTCCAGAGTTGTATATTGAGAATGTTGCCGAGCGTATGCAAATTTATCGCGATTTGGATGCCATTGATAATGAGGCTGAATTGGAGAAATTTGGTATTGCTCTTACCGATCGTTTTGGCAAAATGCCCGAAGAGGTTAGTCACTTATTTGAGATGATACGAATTCGTTGGATATCAATGAGTTTAGGGGTTGAGAAGTTGGTCTATCGTCAGCAAAAATTGGTGATCTATTTTGTTGGAAATCACCACTCACCGTTCTACGAATCTCAACAATTCCTTAATCTGATGGGATGGGTGGCGTCTCAAAAAGGTAACCAAATTAAACTAACACAAAAGATAGATAAGATGTCGCTTTCGTTTGCTCAGCTAAAAGATATATTTGCCATAAAAGAGCAGTTGACTCTTTTATACGGTGTTGCAAATAAGTAAAGAAAAAAATAATTTAAGTTATGGCTGGTTTCGATATTGTAGGATACATGATTTTTGCTTTCGTAACCTCCATTACGCCAGGGCCTAACAACTATTTGCTATTCTCTTACGGTAAGCAGCATGGCTTTAAAGATTCGGGGAAATTGATGTTTGGCATTTTCTTAGGTTTCTCAGCGTTGCTTTACATTACGGGTTATGGCATTGGTGAACTCATTGCGCAAGATGCTGTTATTGCCCTCGTACTCAAAATAATAAGCTCTTTGTGGCTTCTCTATTTGGGTTTTGTTTTGAGCAATTTGAGCAGCAAAATCAATGAAGTATCGGTTCCGAAGGTGGGGTTTTTCCAAGGCTTTTTTATGCAGTTTGTAAACCCCAAGGCTTGGATTATGGCCATTAGCGGTGCTAGTGCATTTTTGCCACACTTGAGCAATATTCATTTAAGCGTCTTTGTTTTTACCCTCTCTTTCGGATTTGTTGGAGTGCCTTGCATGATTGCTTGGATAACTCTTGGCGATGTTATTTCTCGTTTTATTACGTCGGCACGCGCTCATCGTGTCATTGGCATTGTTCTCTTTTTACTGATGCTGGTGTGTGTTGGTATGATTTGGATGTGATTAATTGTATTTACTCGTTGTGTTGCGTAACTCATAGATAATGAGTGTTTTTGTCGGTGTTGCTAGTGGAATATTCTATCCCACAATGCCTATTGACCTTAAGACTATTAGTTTTCCAATTGTACTCATTGCCTTTATTTCTGGTGTACTGGCCATCATATCCACACTTCCTTCTAATTTTAATCCTTTTCACATCCTTTTGTTGTTACAATTTAATTGCGAGAATTAGAGTCTGTCGCCTTCATTTTTTAAGTGCTGTGCTGTTTCTTAATTTTCACGATCTCGTGTTAGATCAGGACAATTATTTCTATTTTGGATTCTATTTACTCCGTTGTTTATTCCCCCCACTCACCAAAGTCCTATTTAAAACCACTCCTTTTTTAAAATATTTATTTTATGTGTTTTTATTAAACTGCTCTAATTAAGGATGTTGACAGTTGTTGTATAGTATTTGTAGAGATGCTTTATTTTGCATGTAGAGTTAAAGTAATATAGTTGAAAACTTATGTATCCTTAATTTTTTTTAACTCTTTTTAGTAATTGGTTACGTTTGCGAAGTGTTGCAGAAATCTATATGCTGTAACAAAACTTAAAAAATCTTTATAAACACTTTATTATTCATTTATTTAAATCATTATTTATGAAAACAATTACTAAATTTTTTCTTTCACTTGCTGCAGTAGCAGTTATGGGTGCAGGTGTAGCAAATGCTCAAATTGCAACTTTAGATTTTGAATCTTCAGCTGGTGGTGCTGATATAGCATGGGAAGTATTTGGCGCTGGAGCACCTCCTGCAGTTGGCCCTGTTGCAAATCCTAGTGTTGGTGGATTAAATACCTCAGCAAACTGTTTGAAATTTGTAGGTGGTGCATCTACTTGGGACGGTTGTTGGACTGCTCAACCAGAAAGTCCTTGGGTTCTTGACGCAACTAATTGTCATGTTTCTTTATTAATTCGTTCAAGTGTTATTGGTAAGTTTATCGTTAAATTGGAAGATACTCAAGCAGATGCTATTGAAGTACCAGTTTTTAACACAGTTGTTGATCAATGGGAAGTATTGAATTTCGATTTTTCTGCACCAGCAAATATGGGTGCAACTGTTAACAAATTGGTTATGTTGCCAGGAATGGATGGTACAGTTGCATTTACTGCATATATTGATGATATTAAGTTTGCAGATGCTGCTGTTGCTACTGCTCTTCAAACAGTAGACGCTGCAAAAGCTTCAGTTACTGTTTCTGGTTCTTCAGTTATAGTTGCGGGTGGTTCTTCTGTAGAAATCGTTAACATCAGCGGTGTTACTGTTGAGTCGGCTGTTTCTGAAGGTGCATTTGTTTCTAAAGCGTTAACAGCAGGTGTTTATGTTGTTAAAGTTGACGGAAAAGCAACTAAAGTTTTAGTAAAATAATAAACAACAATTTATTTGTTGCTCAAGGGGCTGTCATCCATTGGTTGACAGCCTCTTTTTTTTGCATTTGCCAATAGTATGCGTTTCACGGCTTCATCCCTAAAGCCCTCATATTTACTGGGTTCTTTCTCTTGTAGAGTTAATGTAATCTCTCTGAGACCTCAAGTAGACCTCAATAATCAATCTTGTAGGCTGTTATTCTATACATTTGAGTTATCGAATTTCATGATCGTTTAATTATAAATCCACAAGAATGAAAAAACAAACATTTTTAAATTTAGGTGTCATCCTACTCCTGACTTTTTGGGCTTTGAACACTTCTGCTCAAATAGTGACAGTGGGTAGTGGTAGTTATACCAAAACACATCCAGGCGTAGATGCTGCTGGACGAAATCAATATCCTTCTGGAACTCCTTTCCTGAGTGGAAATGCTGTTGGAAAACCTGTTCCTGCAAGCGACTGGTGGTCTTCTCTGGTGAAAAACGGACAGGCATCAAACCTATTCAACTACCCATTTACCATGAAAACTACCACCACTGGGTTAATAGCAACTTATATTCCAAGTGGGGTAATTGATGATATTGCTCCTCTTACCGTTGGTGTTCAAAGTCTTACGGCATCAAACACCACTGTCTCCGATTATTCCGATTGGATGGTAACCATGAATTGGAAAGATGCAACTCATGAATTTACCGCAACCTCGGGCGTGGGTATGCCTTTTCTCTATTTTACCAAACTTGCTACCGACGTGGCTCAGGTTACCATAACAACGGGCTCAGTTACCATCTCCAATGAAATGCTAATTGCTACAGACATCCGTAATGGGGCCGATTTTGCGATTTATGCTCCTGTGGGAAGTACTTGGACTAAAACGGGATCCGTTTATACGTCTACTTTAAATGGTAAAAATTACTGGTCTATGGCATTTATTCCCCTTACAGCTACAAATGTTACAACCGTAGCCAATGAATATAAGAAATATGCTTACGTTTTTCCTGTAAAATCAACTGCTACCTACAGTTACAATGAATCAACTTCGGTTTTACATACCGATTTTAATGTGCAAACAGTTGTTAAAGAAGGTGCCGAAACAAACATGCTTCTAGGACTTTTACCTCATCAATGGGCTCACCTGGCTCCGAATTCGCCAGTACCTGATAAATACAGCTACGCCATCGTTCGTGGCGAAATGAAAACAATGGCTGGTAATAGCTTTAGTGTAGAAAATACGTTTCACGGTATTTTGCCAACTCTTCCTTATGTCGATAATTATAGCCCAGGGTTTTCTCCTACGGCATTATCCGCTAAAATAGCAGAATTAGAAAACAGCTCTTTGGCCACATGGACCGATTCTTATAATGAAGGGCAAGTGTTTAATCAACTGATGCAAACAGCACGTATTGCCAATGAAATGGGAAATATAGCTTCGCGCGATAAAATAATTAACACCCTAAAGACTCGCTTAGAAAATTGGTTTAAAGCCGATAATGGCGAGGTGGCTTTTCTCTTTTATTATAACGCTACTTGGGGATCAATTATTGGCTATCCGGCTGGTTATGGCCAAGATAGTGGTTTGAACGACAAACAATTTCACTGGGGTTACTTTATTCAAACTGCTACATTTATTGAGCAATTTAGTCCGGGTTGGGCTACTCAGTGGGGTGGAATGGTAAATATGCTGGTGCGTGATGCCGCAGCTTACGACCGTAACGATACCATGTATCCTTATTTGAGAAATTTTAGTCCGTATGAAGGTCATTGTTGGGTCGATGGCTTTGCCAATAATCCGCAAGGCAATAACATGGAATCGAGTTCAGAGAGTATGAATTTCAACTCAGCTTTAATTCAATGGGGAGAGGCTTCGGGCGATAAAGCTATTCGCGATTTGGGAATTTATCTCTACACCACCGAGCAAACAGGTATTGAGGAGTATTATTTAGATACTCACCATCGTAATTTTCCTGCCAATCAACAATATAGCTTAGTGTCTCGTGTTTGGGCAAATAGCATTGATAATGGTACCTTCTGGACGGCCGATCTTGCAGCTTCTTACGGTATTGAAATGTATCCTATCAATGGTGGTTCGCTCTATTTGGGTCAAGATACTGTTTATGCCAAGAAACTTTGGGACGAAATTGCAACCAATACTGGCATTGTTAACAATCAGGTCAATCCAAACCTGTGGCACGATATCATGTGGGAGTATCTCGCATTTACCAATCCAGCCAAAGCCATCCAAATGTATGACTCATATCCTAACCGCGAGATTAAATTTGGTGTTTCCGATGCGCAAACGTATCACTGGTTACACGCCATGAACGCTTTAGGGCGTGTCGATGGAACCATTACGGCCAATTATCCTATGGCTGCGGCCTTTAAGTTGGGTGGCAAAATGAATTATGTAGCTCAAAACTACACTAATTCTCCTATAACCGTTACCTATTCCGATGGTTATCAGTTGGTTGTGCCTGCCCGAAAACTGGTTTCGAGCCGCGATGGTATTTACAACGGAACTATTACATCATCTTTTCCTCAAGCTTTTACAGGCGGAAGTGTCAATTTAGAGGTTACTGTTTCTAACGGCACGCCTACAAAGGTCGAATTTATGGACGGTATAAATTCATTGGGAATCGTCTCTTCTGCTCCTTATACCGCTACGGCCTCTAATTTACAGATAGGAATTCATAATTTCTATGCTAAAATTTACGATGGTGCCAAATATAGTGTAACCAATTCTGCGCAAGTTATGGTTGGTAATCAACTCCCTTATGGCGGTACAGCAGCAGCTATTCCAGGAATTATTGAGGCTGGTAAATACGACGTTTTTGAAGGCGGAAAAGGTCAGAATATCTGTTATCTCGATCTTACTTCTGCCAATGCTGGCGACTTCAGAATGGATGAGTCTGTAGACGCTTCGTCTGCCTCCAATGAAGGTGCTATCGTTTCTCATATTGCTGCGGGTGAATGGATGGCTTATACCGTTAATGTTGCTCAGTCCGGACTCTATTCGTTTGCATTCCGTTACGCCTCGGGCAACAGCGCGGGTGGTGGCCCTCTTCATTTAGAACTCGACGGTCAATCGGTATCGGGCAATATTGCGGTTCCATCAACTTCGTCAACCGTTTGGACCGTTTTTGCTACCAAAACAGTTACGGCTATTCCTTTAACTGCCGGACAGCATATTTTAAAAGTGGCCTTTACCTCGGGAGAATTCAACCTCGGAAAAATGACTTTTACTCGCACTGGAAATTTAACATTCAGTTACCCAACGGCAAATGCTGGTGGCAACACAAAAGTGCTTCTGCCTACTACCGTTACCACGCTCGATGGCTCAGCAAGCAGTGAATCTACTTCTCAAACTTTAGCTTATAAGTGGGAACAAGTTTATGGTCCAACCTTGGCGCAATTCTCCGATAATACCGTTGTTAAACCAACAGTAAGTAATCTTGCAGAGGGAATGTATAAGTTTAAATTAACGGTAACAAACACCGATTTACGTTCCGATATTGATGAAATTCAGGTAATGGTAACCAGTACTTCAAATGTGATTCCTACCATTTCGCTCACGTCACCAATCAATAATTCTACGTTTACCCAAAGCAAACCAGTAACATTGTCGGCCAATGCGAGCGACTTCGATGGCACAATTCAAAGCGTAGACTTTTACCAGGGCACAACCCTTATTCAAAGTGTTACATCGGCACCTTACACCATTCAATGGACTCCTGCTGTTGGCAATTACGCTGTTACTGCAAAAGCCACCGATAATGGTGGAGCAACCTCTACATCGGCCATTGCAAATATAACCATTGCGCCAATTATGATGTGCTCTCAAACCTCCACTCAAGCATCGCAAGGCACCTTTACAACAGGCTATAAATGCACCTTCGAAACCGTTGGAACCACCGTTTACGTTACTTTTGAGTTGCTCGACGATAAAGTGGGTGTAGTTGCCTACCTCTGGAAAGAAAATCCATTCTCAGAATCTCAAATGACCAATACGTCGGGTAAAATTTTTACGGCCACCATCGGAGGACAAACGAATGGTTCAACAGTTAGTTGTTCCTGCAAATTCGCCTTTTCTGGCGGAATGTCGGTCACAAAATCTATGAGTTACACCGTTGGTCAATCGTGCGTTGTCACAAGTCTCGACGAGCCAACCGAAAGCAATTTCAGCTTCTATCCAAACCCTGTTGAAAACACGTTGTATATCAAGGCCATAAGTCCATCTAACCACCTCGCTATATTCAATGCGTCTGGTTCTATGGTGTGTAATCTTATGATTTCAGAATCTTATGCCTTAGATATGAGCGCCTTAGCATCAGGTATCTATTTTATTCAAATAGAAAACTCTACGGGCATTCAAACCAAAAAGCTCATAAAACGTTAAAACGCACAACAACAACAATTTCATCATCTCGAACCCGTGGGAATTTTCTCGCGGGTTCTTTTTTTCTTTTGGACGTGCCACCAGGGGCATCCTAAACTCCTTTAGTTTATGGCATCTCTTTTGCATCTCCAAGG
>JAYVSA010000038.1:0-3939 GCA_043775765.1 Breznakibacter sp.
ATTGGATGAACCGAGTTATAATCATTTCACAGGTTGCTCTCCAAGTGTAATTTTAGTTTCAATAAACTCAAAAACTCAATTAAAGACTGAATCAAAAAAAACCCTTTCAAGTTTGATAAAAATCAATTCCGTTTTCCGTGGAAAAGTTAGTATGCATACGGTAAATAAAAATAACCAATTTGGAAAGTCATTAGTTCATTCTACTAATTTACGCAATAACAAACTGGTTGATCTAATCTATAAATCAAATCGTACTCTATCAGAAATAAACGGTCCGGCCATTCTTTTACCTCGTGTAGGTTTACCTAATCCACAGAAAATGTGTATTATAAATTCAAAGGAATCATATATTTTATCTGATTGTGTTTTGGCACTTAAAACCAATACTTATAATGACGCAGAGTTATTAATGGCTAAATTGCTTGAAAACTGGGAGGATTTAAGTAATTTATACAAAGGGACAGGGGCAAGATATATAACAGTTGATCGATTATCTAAATTTCTAAATATAAATCCGTAAGTTTATCTTAGGGTAATGCTTGCGACTTTTGTCAAGAGAATAATAAATATAGCTCCCCTGCTGCCGCACAATTGCATCGCGTGGTATAATGAACGACAACGCTCAAAAATTACAAAGTCTTTGGGGTACCTTGTTGCACTAATTAGTTCTTTCTTTGCATCAAGTTAGCCCACACGATGTCCCAACGCTAAGCGTCAGGAATATTGGGCTCAACCAAACTCTTTAATTTTTCTAATGACTCTTGCCAACCTAGATAGCACATCTCAGTAGGTATAATCTCCGGTATTCCTTCTTGAGTAGCAAAAAGCTCTGTTCCACACAATACCTTTTTGAGTTCAATTGTGGTAATCATTTGTCCGGGCAAATTAGGGTCGTCAAATTGGTCGGTGTATCTAATTAACACGTTGGGTACAATCTCCAAATATTTACCTCCAAAGGAGTGGCTCTTGCCGGTAGTGAAATTTGTAAACGACATTTTGTATGTTCCACCAACTCTGAAATCGATGTTATCCACTTTACAAACAAATCCGTATGGTGGTAACCAAGAGGCAATTGCATCGGCATGGGCAAAAGCTTTAAATACCTTTTCGGGACTTGCTGTAAAAACCCGATGCAACTTTACAACGTTATTTGCCATATTATTTTGTTTTAATGAGATAATGTTAATGAGTCTATTAAAAAACAAACTACTCCTTAAAAGGTTTTTTGGTCTCTTCTAAAATTCACCGCCACTGCTTTAATTCCCGTGAGTTTGATGTGAGAAGATGATCTATAACGTATCGTTTCGAGACGTCCATTTATGGCGTCATCTCTGCAAAAGAATTGTTTAGCGTTCCATCCAATAATTAGGTTTGCTCACACGATGAAATCGTGCGGCAGCAAAGTGCATAATTTTCAAATGAAAAAGCTGGTAGGAATTTATTAAATTTGAAGAAAAAAATACGATGCAACTAATTATAGAAAAACGGAAAGAGGATTTGAAGAGTATTTGTAAGACCCTTCATATTAAAAGGCTTTACGCCTTTGGCTCTGTTGTATCTGATAAATTCAATGAGAAAAGTGATATTGATTTTCTGATTTCATTTGCGGACAATTTGAGCGTTGAAGAGTATACAAACAATTATTTTTTACTTCATCACAAATTGAAAGAACTTTTTAATAGGGAAATAGACATTGTTACAGAAAGAACTTTATCGAATCCATATTTCATAGAGAGTATCAACGAAACAAAAGAATTAATCTATGAAGCGTGAAATTAAAAAGTATCTATTTGATATTAACACCTCGGTCAATTCAATATTTGAATATTTAGGTAGTGAACGTAATTTCATCGAATACCAAAAGAACAAACTTTTACGTAGAGGAATTGAACGTGAAATCGAAATTATTGGTGAAGCAACCAATAGAATTCTAAAAATTGACCCTGATTTCAATCTTACCAGTGCTAGACAGATTGTAGATACAAGGAATTGGGTAATTCATGGTTATGACAAAGTAGATGACGTGGTTATTTGGGGTATTATTTCTAATCATTTGCCGACCCTAAAAAAGGAGATTGAAGAATATCTAAAAGAAGAATAAAAACCTGCCTCAGCGTTGAGTAGATGTTTTTTCCAGCTATTGCGAGATCGCATTGCATTCAAGAACTAGGTTTGCTCACATGATGAACTTGTGTGGCAGCAAAAGGTAGAAATATTCAAATATTAATTGTGCAGGTAGGGACAAGTCGCGACATGTCCGTACTGTGCAGATGATTTATTCCCCTACAACCTACTCCAAATCGGCAGGATAGCGCATTTTCCAGTTTTTGCGCACGGCATCGAGGCTGTTCATTATTTGGAGGGTTTCGTTAAGAAGCATTACGGCGCTCTCGAGCTTGCCCGCGCGCAAACAGTTGATTACTTCTTGCGCCTCGTAGTTGTAGCCCGTAGAATCGAAGGGTACCACAATCTCCTCTGGCTCTTGGTTGTTGAGCTTAAGAATGAGGCGGTCGGCCATATAGAATTTTGGTATGGTAATGCTTCCTTTGGTGCCTGTTATAACAGCCAAATGGGTTGTTTGCACCATAAACGAGGAGCTCATTATGGCCATTTCACCGTTGTTGTAGGCAAAGATTATGGCATTCTGATGGTCTACTCCTGTTGGGCCAATAGTGGCTAAACTGGTAATATCTACGGGCTCTTTACCAAAGATATAATAGGCAAACGAAACGGGGTATATTCCTAAATCGAGCAGTGCTCCACCGGCCAAATTGATGTTATACATTCGGCCATCGGCATTAAAGGGCGCATAGCTGCCAAAGTCGGCCTGCAAATGATATACATCGCCAATAACCCCCTCGGCAAGCATCTTTTTTAATAGTACGTTGCACGGTAAAAAGCGTGTCCACATGGCTTCCATGAGAAAAACACCCTGCTTACGAGCAAAATCAATCACCTCCAAAGCCTCTTTGGCATTTACGGTAAAGGCCTTTTCGCACAAAACGGGCTTCTTATGTTTTAGGCAAAGCATCATATTCTCTTTATGGAAATTGTGCGAGGTGGCAACATAAACCACATCTACTTCGGGGTGCGATACCATGGTTTCGTAGTTATCGAAATAGAGTTTAATACCCTCTTGGTCGGCCAAAGACTTTGCTTTGTCGAGGCTTTTAGATGCCACAGCAACCACTTCGGTATTCTCTAAACACCTAATGCCGGCAATGAATTTAGGTGCTATACCTCCGCACCCTATAATGCCCCAACGAATAACTTTTTCCATAATAACCCAGTTTTACAGCTCTTTTAAAGCCGAGTAAATATAAAAAAAGATTGCGGAATAGTTGGGCTTGTTTCTGTTGTGTGTGTTTCTTGAAGAGGGACGTAAGGCGACAAGTTATTTAAAAAGAGTTTGAAACGTGGGCGGGCATTGCGTGAGGACGAAAGCGGATTACCCCACAGGGAGGCCAACATTGCCGGGGAATAGTGCCCAGAATATAGATGTAGTAGTGCCAGTAAATGGCCTACCGAGGAGTAGGAGCGAAAGGCCGACAGCAAAAAGGGGAATGGATTAGGGAACATAAACCATATAGGGATTTACAAGAAATAGTGAGCCCCCTTTTTGGTGGCACGTCCAAAACCCCTTTATTTATTGGGCCATAAAGGAGTTCAGTAAATCGAAAAACTCTTTGCGGTAGGTTTGGCCAATGGGTATGATGGTGTTGCCAATTTTGATGGAGTTGCCTTCGATGGTGTTGATTTTGGCAATGGAGACGATGTAGGATTTGTAAACGCGCGGAAAGCGGTTGGCGGGCAACCAAGTCTCCATCTTTTTCATGGTTTGGTTGGTCATGTAGGCCTTTTGGGTGGTTATGACTTTTACGTAATCGCCCACCGACTCGAGGTAGAGAATCTCTTTGAGGTCGATGCGATGGGTTACTT
>JAYVSA010000039.1:0-6197 GCA_043775765.1 Breznakibacter sp.
CAAAACCACATAACTATTGCCAAGTGATTCGCCAAGTTCTATCTCTCGAAGTTTAAAAATGGCCTCCTTGCTTGTCATATCTTTGACATAAACAATCGAACGCTTGCCTGTCCATAAAACCGCTGAACGAGGAATAACCAATTCATTGGTAGATGCGTTAATATTAGACTGTACAATGCCATTTACAAACATCTCTGGTTTAAGTTTACCAGACTCGTTATTCATCTCAACCCTAACTTTAGCTACGCGAGTTGTGGGATCTAAAACAGGATCGACAAATGTAATTGCACCAGAAAACGTACTCCCAGGCAGTGCCTCAGCAGTAAAATCGAGTTTATTACCAACGGTTAAAAATGTCAAATCGCTTTCGTAGGCATCAAACATTAGCCAAACGTGTGAGAGGTTTGCAACATCAAACAACACCGCACCCTCAGCCACATAATCACCATTATTAACACGCCTTGCCGTTACAACGCCAGAAGTATTAGCCACTATTTCAATATATTTCAACTCATTACCACCTATTTCGAACTCGGCAATTTGCTTCTCAGTTAACTTCCACTCATGCAGACGAGCTTTGGCAGCTTCATAAATTTCGGGCTGTGTTTCTTTCAGTTTAGCTGCTTCTATCAACTCCTGTTGTGCCGATATAAGCTGAGGCGAATAGATGAGCGCCAGAGTTTGTCCCTTGCGCACACTCTCGCCCGTAAAATTCACCATGAGTTTCTCAATTCGTCCCGCCACATGGGCAACCTGACTTTGCAATAATCGCTCATCTGCCTGCACTTTACCGTAAAGTCGCACCTCTTTCATTGGCTTTTGATGCGAGACAATAGAAGTTTGCACATTAGCCAATTGGACAGCTTCTTTGGTTAGATGTATGGCATTGGGGTCGATGTTGGATTCAGAGCTCTGTTGTACAGGAATTAAATCCATGCCGCAAATGGGACAATCTCCAGCTTCGTGCTTTCTAATTTGAGGATGCATTGCGCAGGTCCATATAGTCCCTTTCTCTAATTCGGTATGTTGATGATTCTCTGTTTCAACCTTTGGCGATGAATGAAAGAATATCCAGCCTAAAAGGATTCCACCAATTAGGAAGAGGCTTGGAATGATGTATTTTTTTGAAAAATAAGTTTTCATATTTTAAGTTTTAAATGTTTTTCTGCAATACACCTGTCAGGTTTTAATATCCTGACAGGTGTACTTAATTTTGTATTCCTCCCAACCTCTTCAACCAAGCTACCGCCGTATTAAAATCTACTAACGCTTCAATGGCTTTAAACTCATAATCGAATGTTTGTTGACGAATGCGCAATACCTCCGATAAATCGGCGACCGAACTCGAAAAGCTTGCCAAAACCAGCTGCAACGATTTATTAGCTAACTCTGCCTGATGCTGGTAAAGTGTAATCCGCCTACTGGCATCTTCATATTGCTGAATAGCTTGAAAATAATCAGTTTGCAAAGCGTTAGAAGTTGATTGTAACCCTTGCATTGTGGCTGTTTGCATTAACTCTGCCTCTTTTACCATGGCACGATATTTTTTGCGATAGATAGGCATTGTAACCGTCACCATGGGCATAATCATATCCTTTCCATTCATTTCAGAAGTTGACATGGGGTTTTTGTTTATAAGCGAGTAGTTAACACCCAATCCAATCATTGGATATCCCATGCGAGAAACCATTTTTTTGCGGGCTTCGAGCGATTGTTGCTCGTAACTCAACATCGCTAACATAGGGTTATTGGCTGTAATGGAATCAGAAACCGTTGATAACTTTACATTCAACGAATCGGTTTTTAGAGTGTTTGGAACTAATATTGGCGATGTTGCAACCCTATTTAAATAACTATTAAACTTAGCTAAAACAGTGTTGTACTGGTTTTTAAGCAGAGCGATGCTGTTTTGTAATTCGCCCATCTCCATTTGAATTCTATAGACATCTAATAAACCACTACCAGAAGATTCGCCCATTCCACCACTCGACATCGATTTTGCAGGTGCATTCACGACTTGATTGGTTGAAGCCGAAGATCCCATTGTTTGCATTCCGCCAGATGTAGATGTTGTTGAAGAGGCGCCAATATTACTATTTGATGATGACGATGTGCTCCCCTTTACTGATGCCTGAAATTTAGCGACACTCAAGCGTTCTAGCGATTTCAGAATATCAAGATTTTTCTCTGAAATAGCAATATTTTGATTCTGTTTAAAAAGTTCGTACCAAGCGCGAGTTACATCAAAATAAGTTTGCAACTTGGCATCTCTAAACGACTCAAACTTGGCATTAGCCATCAAACTCATCTCATCTTTACCATTCTTCAACACTCCAAACCATGGAAACATCTGCATAAGCCTAATATCGGCCACCTGATTACCGCCCACCAGCTCCATAGGACTCAAAAATACTCCCACACTCAACTCAGGGTCGGGTAAAGAACCCACCTGCGGTACTTTTTGCAATGCCGCTTGGTACTCGTAGTATTTTTGCAATACAGCGGGATTGTTTTTGGCGGAGATTTCCAAGTACGACATCAGAGAGTCTTGTCCGTAAGAGCTAATGCTTAGGACAAAGAGTGTGATATATACAAATAGTGTTTTCATCGTTTAGTTTTTTTACCACATAGTCATATAGTATTTTACCTCTCAACTATGTGTATAATCCTTGTTTTATAATTTAACTATGTGCTTCTATGTGACTATGTGGTATCCTACTCACCGCATTCTCCCTCCACATCGCCTGAAATATTGGCACCACAAAAACCGTCATCACCTGAATAATCATTCCACCAAAAGTGGGGATGGCCATTGGTACCATAATATCGGCACCCTTACCAGTTGAAGTAAGCACTGGCAATAGCGCAATCACTGCAACCGCTGTTGTCATCATGGCTGGCCTAACACGTTTTAAACCTGCTGAAACCACCGCTTCACGTACTTCATGAACAGTAGATGGATGACGCGCTTCAAATACTTGATGAATATACGTTCCCATTATTACCCCGTCGTTTGTAGCAATGCCAAAAAGAGCGATAAAACCTACCCAAACCGCCACACTCAGGTTTATGGTATGCATTTGAAAGAGCTCACGCAGGTTGATATCGGCCACCGAGAAGTTCATAAACCACGGCTGACCGTAGAGCCATATCATAATAAAACCACCTGCAAAAGCTACGAAAACGCCCGAAAAATGGATAAAAGAGGCCGTTACCGTTTTAAATTGAAAGTATAGAAGCAACAAAATCATCAATAAACTGATGGGCACCACAATAGCCAATCGCTTGGTGGCTCGAACTTGTTGCTCGTAGTTACCAGCAAATTTGTAGGATACCCCTTGCTCTAACGTTATAGCTCCAGAATCTATCTTCTTTTGCAATATAGAAGCTGCCTCTTCCACTACATCAACCTCAGCTTTACCTTCTATCTTATCAAAAATAACATACCCAACTAAAAAAGTGTTTTCGCTCTTAATCATCTGAGCCCCTTTGGTGTAGTTGATGTCGGCAATTTGCCCCAAAGGGATTTGCACGCCATTCATCGATGGTATCAGAATGCGCTTAATATCCTCAGGATTATCACGCAACTCACGGGCATATCGCACACGCATGACATACCGCTCGCGACCCTCAACGCTGGTGCTTAAAGCCATTCCGCCCATCGCCACTTGCAAAATTTCCTGCACATCGGCTACACTCATTCCGTAACGCGCCATGGCTTCGCGGTTCAGTTTTATTTCGATGTATGGCGCACCCACAGCTCGGTCGTAAAAAACGGTCGATGCTTTAACAGATGGAACATCTTTTAGAGCCTTTTCAAACTCCAAACCCGCCTTTTCAATGGCCTCTAGATTAGGACCAAAAACGCGCAATCCCATAGGCGCCCGCATACCTGTTGATAGCATTACCAATCGGGTTTCGATGGGTTGAAGCTTGGGCGCCTAGGTTAATCCAGGAATATTGGTAACCTTAACAATCTCATTCCAAATATCGTTAGGCGATTTAATTTGTGGTCGCCACTGACGGAAGTACTCTCCAGATTCATCAGAAATTAAACTATCAGCAGGAATTGCTCTAAAAACATCCTTTTGAATATTATATTTTGCACCATTTTTAAGCAAATATTCCCCTTCACTATCCACCTTAAACCTCTCTCTATGTCCCTCTTCGTTCAAGATATATTCTGAGCGATAGTTGATGGTATTTTCAAACATTTGAACGGGAGCAGGGTCGAGAGCCGAGTTAACACGCCCCCATTTGCCCACAGCCACCTCCACTTCGGGTATTGTAGCCAAGCGTTTGTCGAGCAACTTAATGTATTCCAAATTCTTCTCAATACTTGAGTGTGGCATACTCGTAGGCATCAGTAAAAAGGATCCTTCATTGAGCGATGGCATAAACTCCTTACCCGTTTCGGGGAATGTTTTGGTTGCCGATTGCCACGCCGTTGTTTCCTTAAAACTGCTCCAGCCAAGCTTTTCGGCCGAAGTACTAACAAATCCAAACACATTCGCAAATCCCAACCAAATAACAACTCCTAACAAGAGTGTAAACGCAGGTAAAAGCAAAAATTTCCCTTTGTTTATAAGCCCCCAACGAAGAATAGGCTCATAAAAATGCACCATCGACATCAACCCCAAAAGAATAACCGTAACGATGCCCGCAACAAACAGATAATTGATAATTGTACCATTATGAGCCCCAAGCGGAAGCCATTCAATGGATAAATAATAAGTTGCCACCAATACGGTTATGGCGATGTTGATATAATTTGGAAACTCTTTGCGAGGTTCAGCCCATCTGCCCTCTAACAAATTATTTATACCAATGGCGATGAGTGCCAGCGCAGGCCAAACTTGCCAAACAACCACAATCAGTACGCCCGCACCAATGATAACGCCGTTAAATATCTTGCGTATCTTTTTTGTGTCGATGCGAATATTAAAGAACAAGTAGGTTATAGTTGGCAACACCACAATTCCCAAAACGAATGCCGATAACAGCGCAAACGTCTTGGTAAAAGCCAATGGATGAAAGAGTTTACCTTCTGCCGCTTCCATGGCAAAAACGGGCAAGAAGCTCACAATGGTTGTGGCAATAGATGTTACTACCGCATCGCGCACCTCGGTGGTGGCGTTGTAAATAACATTCATCAACTGCTTGCCTCTAATGCCGTGGTTTTCGGGCATCTCCAAGTGACGTAGAATATTCTCCACATCCACAATACCTATATCCACCATCACACCAATAGCAATGGCAATACCCGAAAGCGCTACTATGTTAGCACTCACGCCGAAAAAATGCATTAAGATAAAGGTCATTAATACACCCAACGGCAGCAAACCAGCTACAATAATAGAGGCACGAAGATTCAATACTAAAACGATGATAACGATAATGCTTATCAAAATCTCGTGCGATAACGACGACTCTAATGTGCCGATGGTCTCTTTAATCAACCCTGTGCGGTCGTAAAAAGGGACAACCGTTACTTTCGAAATTTGTCCGTTGGCAAGTGTTTTTTGAGGCAAGCCTGGACTAATCTCCTTAATCTTATCTTTTACATTGTTAATGACCTCCATGGGGTTAGAGCCATATCGGGCAACCACAACGCCACCAACCGCTTCGGAGCCACCTTTATCGAGTCCTCCCCTACGAGTAGCGGGGCTAAAGGAGGTGTGCGCCACATCTTTTATGCGTACAGGCACGTTGTTGCGCACGGTAACCACCGAATTGTCCAAATCGTCGAGACTCTTCACATAGCCCAACCCGCGGATGATATACTCCACCTGATTGAGCTCCACCGTTTCGGCACCAATGTCGAGGTTACTTTTTTGCACAGCCGTCATCACATCCATTACTGTTACGCTGTAGGCTTTTAGCGCTTCAGGATTGATATCTACCTGATACTCCTTCACAAAACCGCCCACGCCAGCCACTTCCGAAACACCTTCGGCCGTGGCTAAGCCGTATTTAACGTAATAATCTTGAATGGTGCGCAACTCTTGTGGATTCCAGCCCCCCGTAGGTTCACCCGTCTTAGTATCGCGCCCCTCAAGGGTGTACCAATAAATCTGACCCAAAGCCGTAGCATCGGGGCCGAGAGTTGGCGTTACACCAGCAGGTAACGTTCCAGCAGGCAGGGAGTTTAGCTTTTCTAAGATACGAGAGCGAGTCCAGTAAAACTCATACTCATC
>JAYVSA010000040.1:0-3353 GCA_043775765.1 Breznakibacter sp.
TGAGAGATCGTGTTATAAAAGCGCGTGAAGTGCAGGAGCATCGGTATGAAAATGACAAACAGGTGCATTGCAACGCACAAATGAGTTCGAAGTTATTACGAAAATATGCCCAACTCGATGAGGAGGGAGCTAAATTGTTGAAAAATGCGATGGAACGGCTCAATCTCTCGGCTCGGGCTTACGACAGAATTTTGAAGGTTAGCAGAACAATTGCCGACTTAGAGTTGAGCGAAACCATAAAGAGTCACCATATTGCCGAGGCGGTTCATTACCGAAGTTTAGATAGAGAGGGGTGGGCTGGCTAAACAACCACTTTTATATCAGTTACTTGAACCAAAATAATGGTGCTTTTGTGTTTTTTTACAATTGAGAATTCGTAGTCGTCGAGAGTAATTTTCTCTTTAACATTGGGTATTTGGCCAAACTGAAGAATTAAATAACCAGCCAAAGTTTCGTACTGTTCATCTTTTTCTATCGGATGTGGAAGAATTTCATTAATATCATCGAGGGTGGCCGAAGCCAAAACGCTGTATGTGTTTTCACCTATTTTTTCAACAAATGGAATCTCATTATCATATTCATCTTGAATCTCACCAACGAGCTCCTCTAAAATATCTTCCATGGTAATAATGCCCTCGGTACCGCCATATTCATCTATTACCACCGCCATTTGTTGATGTTTCACTTGAAACTCATTGAGCAGTTGTCCTATTAACTTGGTTGATGGAATTATAGTCATCGGACGTAAAATGGAGCGTATGTTGAGTGGCCCTTTTTTGAGAGTTGCCAAAAGCATATCCTTCAAATAGACTACTCCCACAATGTTGTCGAGGTTATCTTCGTAACACGGTATTCTAGAGTAGTTTTCGTCTATTACTTTATCTAAGTCGGAGGGCTTAAATTCATTGAGGTCGATGGCAAAAACTTTGGTTCTTGGAACCATGACTTGCTTGGCCGTTTGCTCCGAAAACTCAAAGGCATTCTTAATGATTTTATATTCAGCAGCATCAATTTTTCCGTTTTTCTGCCCTTGTTGAACAAGGTATTTGAGCTCCTCGTTGCTATGCGCATCTCCACCATGAACAGGATTTATACTCATGAGTTTAAGAAAGAAATTGGCAATACCGTTGAGTACCCAAATAAATGGTTTAAAAACCACAAAGAAGAATTGCAATGGATAAGCGATGATAAGGGTGGTTCTTTCGGAACGCTGAATGGCTATTGATTTTGGCGTTAGTTCACCAAAAACAATGTGTAAAATGGTTATCAGTGTAAAGGCTGCAGGAAGTGCTATTTTATGAGCTAGTTCCGGGTTTGCTTCAAAACCAAAACCACTCATAATAGAAATAATGATTTTAGAAACTACTGGTTCTCCAATCCACCCTAAACCTAAACTGGCCAGAGTGATACCCAGTTGAGTGGCAGCCAAGTAGCCATCAAGGTGAGTTACAATATGTTTTGAGAGAATGGCTATGCGGTGTCCTGCTTTAACTTTAACTTCGAGCTGAGAGGCTCTTACTTTTACTATGGCAAATTCGGCGGCAACAAAAAAACCATTAAGTACAACTAATAGTAAGGTGAGGAGAATGTCTTGTATCATAATTGATTAGCAAATTAATTATTACAAAACTATACAAAATTGTGGCGTTAATCAACTTTTGAGGGAACTATGTTTTTGAAAAAGAGGCACAATACCCGTTCTTTTTAACGAATAATGGATGAGTTTTCATGCGTAAAGAATCATATTTAACCATCACAACCACCTGAATTACAAAATAATTTGGACTGTTATATTTTTACAATAAGCTGAATCTTTCCTTCGGTTTTATGATTGCCGTTGATGAGGTCGTTGCCGCTTCCAATAGTTGTAACGTGCTGAAAAATTGTACGAGATATTCGAAAGGAGAGTGACGCAAATCTATTGAATCGGAAGGTAATGTTACACACGCCACGCAACCCTTTGCCCATGCATTGCAAGGAGGTATAACTATAAAGCAGGTCGGGCTCATACAAATAAATGCGGCTATTATACCCTTGGGTGTCAAAAAAAGCTAGGCGGGCGGTGGTTGAAATGCGTTTGTTTGTAGAGGTGTACCGAAAATCTTGGCAAATTACATTTCCTTGCGAAATGCTCTCGTTGGTGGCTTTGGCGTAAGAAAATTCGAGCCTACTGCTCATCTCAAAACATTCGCTGGAACTATATGATAATGTTGCTCTCATAGCTTGATATGTTTGCGGACTAAGCGTTGGAATTCGGGTGCTTTCGGGTAAATAATTACTCTCCTTGTTGCTCTCTTTGAGTCTCAATTCCAACTCAAGACTGGAGGCAAGTTGTTGGTGCAACTGTATCATCCATTCATAACCTTTCGATGGAGCATTTACTTGATAATGAAGCCATTTGAATTGAAAAATATCGATATAGGTAGCTAATATTGCTCGTTTCCATGGTTGAAGTTGACAGCCCAAATAAACACCCGTTTCACCCGATGGAGTGCTACTTTCGGCAAAGGTTCGTAATCGGGGTGCATTATAACCTTTTTCAATAGTGCGTATTTGAAGAGCAAAATTCGCACTATTACTGGCTTTTATGGTACATCCACCCGTAAATGCCATCGTTCCATTACTCGATGAAGCAACTTCGCCAAAGAGGTGGAAAATAGAGTAAAAACCATTTGAATTAATAAATCCGTTGGTGGCAGATTGCTCGGTTCTATTGTAAAACTGGTAGAGTTGCGATGCTGGTTCAAAAGGTTGATTAAAACGACTTTGCACCACACCAGCTTCAATTGCAAACTGACAGAAAGTGGTTTTTATGGAGGTGCCAAAAAGGGTTTCTCGAATGGCATCTTTTGCCTCTATCTCGCTCGGAGTGCGGTGCAGTCCCGTTGTGTAAATAGTCGATATTTCATCGATATTGCTCAGCGAATCGGACATGGTGCGGGCATCAATAGATCGAAATGATGCAAAACTGGTGGAGCTAAAATGTGATGTCCCAACGGTGGCAGCAACACCTCTAAAAAAACCGTTTTCTGCCGACGAGGAGTGCTTATGAATACCTCGATTGGTACTCTTAATCTTCAATACCTCAGCACTTTTTCCAACCATTAAACCTTGTCCGAGCACCAACCCTTGACCAAAGGAGAGATTATAGTCGCCCACAATTAAATTTTTAAGAAGTCCTCTGTTTTTAGTTTGATAGTAAGCCGAATAGTAATCGGGAACTATGCCGTTTTTGGTCAAATATGGTTCGCCAGGATCTTTCTCCAGCACCCATCCAACCTCATTCCTCTTGTTGTCTAGCACATTCCCTCGCAAAAGAGCATGTAGTTTATCGCCCAAATAAGTAGCTGGTG
>JAYVSA010000041.1:0-2102 GCA_043775765.1 Breznakibacter sp.
TCAACCTCTTGCGAACGGTATTTGCCAGCTTTAGGAATACTAAATTGCGGATCGACGTTTATGACAGAATCGCTTTGCGAGACATTTAATACCGTTAGTTTGGCATTGTTAATAGCCATGTAAGTATCTTTACCTCTCGATAGTCTCTTAACCACTACCTTTAGACTGTCGCCACGTTCGAGCCAAATAGTTGGAGAGCCTGTCTTGAAATTTTTATGCGGAAAGTTTACCGAACAATGCGGAAATCTGCCCGACCAGGTCTGAACTACATCATCAATAGAATCTGCAACAGCGTTGGCTTTCAGGTAGATATTTACACTCTTGGTTGGATTGATTAAAATAACATCGGAAACAGAACTCTTTTCCTTAAATTCTTTTGCAATGCCAACACCTGCCGAAATAACCATTACCCAACCAAGAATCCAGAATATCACACAGGCAGGTGCTAAGAATCGTATGGTATATGGTGTTGTTTTAATCAGTTTAATTCCTGAATAAATCAAGAGAATTGCAGGTGTAATGAACCATAAAAAAACTCCAAAAAGCATAACAAATAACGATGTACCTCCAAATATATTCGAGCTAAAAAAATCAAAAGCTCCAATGATAGGTATAAACGTTAGATGTTGAACAACGGCCTCCATGGCAAACGCAGAGACAAGAATCACAAAGGCTGCAATAGAAAATGAAGTACCTAATATAATGACTAAAATGCCTAGAACTTTTCTAATACTCGAGGTAAACCAACCATCTGTTTTAGAATATTTTCTACCCGATGTACGACTCGAATTTAAAGATGATTCTGTAGAATCAGGCATTCCGCCTAGCATCTCTAATTGCTGAGCAAAGGTACGGGCTGGTTTTATAACTATCCACATTACAACATATCCTGTAAAGATAAATGGCAAACCAACAAATAATGAAATCACCGTTAGCAGACGTATTAGAAGCGGGTCTATATTAAAATAGGCACCTAATCCCGAGCATACTCCACCAATTATGCGATTATTTACATCTCGGTAAAGTTTTTTAGGTATTGGAGTTGTTGGTTGAGAACTAGTGTTGGTAGATTTTTTTTCTTCTGTGTCTGTTGGATTATCAAAGGATTCTATCTCGCCAATAGTTTTTATTACTTCTTCAACCTCCTCTTTAGCAATCGATTGATTTTCGGACTTATGAGTATGGCTAAAAAGTTCGGCTATTCGGGCCTCAATGTCAGAAACGGTCTCTTTTGCCTCGTCGGAGTTACCAAGTTTTTGAGCTAAATTTTTAAGATATTTCTCTAGCAAAATGTAAGCATCATCATCCATTTGAAATGCCACACCATTTATGTTTGCAATAATTGTTGTTTTCATATCGTGCTGATTATAGGGTTATTTAGATGAGCCAAACTTATTGCGTAGTTTTTCAAATTCGCGCTCAATGGACTCCTGAATATTTTTGATAGTCACGTTCTCGCCTCGCATTTCTAAACGTTGAGCAGTGCTATATGCTGGCGGAGTTAGAATCCATAAGATTAAATAGGCAAGTATAGAATAACCAAAGGTAATAAAAGCCAATATTGCCACAGCAATTCTCACAAAAGCCACATCTGCATTAATGTAGTGCGCAATACCCGAGCATACGCCGCCAAGTTTCTTATCTTCAGGATCGCGAAAAAAACGTTTTCTTGGCGCTGCCACAGTTGAAGCTAAAGGAGGTTGCTCATTTTCGGTTTCCGATTTTCCATTCATGTCGCCATCAATATCTTGGGGAGAGCCAATGGTTGCAAGCACATCCTTAACAATTTGAATGGTTATTACAAATTGATTTCCTTTAGACTTGGCCGAAAAGAGTTCCGAAATGCGCGCTTCAATATCTTCAACAATCTCTTTACCGTAGGAGAATGATTTGAAGTGTACTTCAAGATTCTTAAGATAATCGCTCAATACTATATATCCTTCTTCATCGATATGAAAAGATCGGCGATCTACAACTATTTGTTTTGTTCTGTTCATAATTTTAAGGATTAAGATTTTACAATAAGTCCCACGGTATCAACTAGTTCACTCCAAGCTTTAAGCAGCTCATCTAAAAAGGCTGTTCCCTTATCGGTGAGTGCA
>JAYVSA010000042.1:0-11180 GCA_043775765.1 Breznakibacter sp.
GATGGGCGGTGGAACAGGTGTTGGCGGTGGTGGATCTTCCATCTTTAACGTGGGTAAGTCAAAGGCTCGAATGTTCGACAAAGAGTCGGCAATCTCTGTTAGTTTTAAAGATGTTGCGGGCTTGGCCGAGGCTAAAGTTGAATTGGAAGAAATTGTTGACTTTTTAAAACGTCCTGAAAAATACACCAATCTTGGAGGTAAAATCCCAAAGGGTGCTTTATTAATTGGCCCCCCGGGAACTGGAAAGACACTTTTAGCTAAAGCCGTTGCTGGTGAGGCGGATGTTCCTTTTTTCAGTATGGCAGGCTCCGATTTTGTGGAGATGTTTGTGGGAGTTGGTGCCTCACGAGTTCGCGACTTATTCAAGAAAGCGAAAGAAAAAGCTCCTTGTATTGTGTTTATTGATGAAATAGATGCTGTTGGTAGAGCTAGAGGTAAAAACGTTAACATGGGTGGCAACGACGAACGAGAAAACACTCTCAATCAGCTACTTACCGAAATGGACGGATTTGGTTCAAATAGCGGTGTTATCATTTTAGCGGCTACAAACCGTGTCGATGTTCTTGACAAAGCACTTCTTCGTGCTGGTCGCTTTGACAGACAAATCCAAGTAGAACTTCCAGATATCAAAGAACGTCAAGAAATATTTGCCGTTCACTTACGTCCAATCAAACTGGAAGAAGGTCTTAAAACAGAATTCTTATCTAAGCAAACACCTGGTTTTTCTGGTGCCGATATTGCGAATGTATGTAATGAAGCAGCTCTAATTGCAGCTCGTAAAAATAAAACGGTTGTTGAAAAACAAGACTTTCTCGATGCAGTTGATCGCATTGTTGGTGGATTAGAGAAGAAAAATAAGATAATATCAAAAGATGAGAAACATGCTATTGCCGTTCATGAGGCTGGGCATGCCACAATCAGTTGGTTGCTCGAATATGCGCACCCTTTACTAAAAGTAACCATAGTGCCCCGTGGCAGAGCTCTTGGAGCAGCTTGGTATTTGCCTGATGAGCGTCAATTAACTACGGCAGAACAAATTTTTGATGAGATGTGTTCTGCTTTGGGCGGAAGAGCTGCCGAAGAAATTGTTTTTAATAAAGTTTCTACTGGAGCACTTAACGATTTAGAAAAGGTTACAAAACAAGCTTACGCGATGGTGTCATACTTTGGCATGAGTTCTAAAATAGGCAATCGTTCATTCTATGACTCTTCAGGCCAGTCGGACTACACCTTTGGCAAACCGTATAGTGAAAAAACGGCTGAGATTATCGACGAAGAGGTGAAGTTAATGATAGACTCTCAATACATTCGAGCAAAAGAAATTTTAACCGAGAATAGAGATAAGCATGAAGCATTAGCCAACTTACTCCTCGAAAAAGAGGTTATTTTCAGTGAAGATTTAGTGAAGATATTTGGAAAGAGAAAGAACATTCATCCAGCTTTAGAAGAATTAGAAGAGATAAAAGAGGCTCAAATGACTTCTGAATCAACAAATGTAGAGGAGTCACTTCCTTCAGAAAGTTAGTTTATGAGTTCAAGAGATGAAATATTAAGGAGATTAAGGGCGGGTAAGGAGATACACCGCCCTTCTTTAATTCAAGACCCAGATTGGGATGAATTGGTTTTCCCTTTTCCAGAGAATCTTGTAGAAACTTTTGTATCCGAATTAACTCAAATTTTTGGAAAAGTAACCCTTATTAAAGACGAAGTTGAATTTGCTAAAGCAATCGAAAACGAGTATGTTAGCCGAGACTGGTCATCGCTTTTTTGCTTGGATAAAGAATTAACTCAAATATTAAGACCTACCACCATTATTCTCGAAAACAGAGACGATAAATTTCTCGAAATGGAGGTGGCACTTACTCCGTGTGAATATTTAATAGCACGTTCAGGAACCATTCTGGTAACCTCAGCGGGTGATTCAGGAAGACGTTTGAATGTTTATCCGCCAATTCATTTGGTTTATGCTAAATCGTCTCAATTAGTCCCTTTTCTACAAAACGCCATAGCAGGTATTGAACAGCGGTATAAAGATGATATGCCCTCTTTAATATCCTTCATTACTGGTGCAAGTAGGACTGCCGATATTGAAAAAACGCTTGTCATGGGTGCACATGGACCAAAAGAGTTGCATGTATTCTTAAATATTGGTGCGTAGTTTTTCTAATTCAAAGGATTATACTATTTTTAACAAAAATTTGAAATATGAGTAATTTTTGGAAAAGAACCATAACTGGGACTCTTCTTGTTGCTGTTCTTATCGGTGCAATAATTTGGAATGAGTTCTCTTTCGGAATTCTCTTTCTTACTATTACGATATTTGGTGTAATGGAATTATCTAAATTATTTAATTCAAAAAAAATAGTCATTCAAAAGGTTTTGGCCGTTTTCATTGGAGCATTAATTTTCATATTTGGATTTTTAAATCAAAAGGGTGTTTCAGTTCCATATATCTTTCTTATTTTACCAATATTGTCCGTTTTTGTAGTAGAACTTTTCACACAACGAGAAAACGGCTTAAATAATCTGGTATACACCTTATTTGTACCAGTATATGTAGCTTTACCTCTCTCACTGCTTTGTAATATTGCATTTTATAATACAGAGTATAATGCTACCTTACTCCTCGGCTTTTTCATCTTGATGTGGTCTAATGACACAGGTGCATACCTCATTGGTTCATCAATGGGAAAACATCCTCTATTGAAAAGAATTTCTCCCAAAAAGACATTGGAAGGATTTTTGGGTGGTGTTGTAATGGTGCAACTAATTGCAATAGTTATTTTTTATTCAACCCACTCCTTTCGACTATTTGATTGGATGGCAATTGGATTTATAATTTCAATTGGTGGAACAATTGGCGATTTGGTAGAATCTATGATAAAGCGTAATTTGGAAGTAAAAGATTCGGGTTCTATCTTGCCTGGACACGGTGGAATACTAGATCGTTTCGATGCTGTTTTATTTGCGGCCCCATTAGTAGCTTGCTATCTTTATCTTATAGGTAATGGATTTAATTTTTTAATGATATAAAGAGTTTAGTATGACAATTCACAAAGAAGGTTTTAAAACAATAGTAATCACTTTTGTTGCTTTAGTAGTTTTAAATTTTGGATTAAGTTTTTTTTGTTGCTCTGACGAGTGCATTTTATCTGATATTCTAGCAATAATTTCATTAGGTGTATTTGCCATCGTGGTTAATTTCTTTAGAAGTCCTAAAAGAATTGGCTTTACCCATCCCGATGCAATTATAGCTCCCGCAGATGGAAAAGTTGTGGTAATTGAAGAGGTTTATGAAGACGAATATTTAAAAGAGAAATGCCTTCAAGTTTCTATTTTCATGAGTCCTTTTAATGTGCACATTAACTGGTACGCAATTAATGGGATTATTCGTTATTACCGTCATCACAATGGTAAATTTATGAAAGCCTACCTACCAAAATCATCTACAGAGAATGAAAGAACTACGGTAGTTATTGAGCATGAGTCGGGTACAAAGATTTTAGTTCGCCAGGTGGCAGGTGCTTTGGCGCGCCGAATAGTATGTTACGCTAAAGAAGGCTCTCCTGTTCATCAACCTGAACAGATGGGATTTATCAAATTTGGTTCTCGTGTTGATTTATACTTACCATTGGGCACAAAATTAGATGTTGTTTTAGGCCAAAAGACTGTTGGTAAAACAACCGTTGTTGGATGGTTAAAATAGACTAAGAATTTATAATTGCTTTATTTTAAGGCATATTTCAAAATAAGTAAAAACCTTGTTGAATTATCAGCAAGGTTTTTCTATTTTTAGTAACGATATTTCAGTTTTATAGAACTATTTTAACACTCCTTTGTTTTTAGTACGAACAACACGAAAATAGAAAGCCATTATGAGAAACATGATTTTTCGGATTACTTTTTTAATTATAGTCTTAGGTTCATTTAATTCTATTGTATTAGCCGATTCTGATGAGCCAAGCGTGGGCATTGTGGAACATTTAAACCAATATTTCCCTGCGGATGCTAAGGTGGTTGCAACCAATGGCGACACTATTCTTTTAAAATCACTCATTGATAAGCCAACCATTATCAGTTTTGTCTATTTTCGGTGTCCTGGTATTTGTACGCCATTAATGGATGGAATAGCGGAGTTAATAAACAATTCGGATTTAGAGCTAGGTAAAGACTACAAAGTAATTTCTATAAGCTTTAATCCTTATGAAGGGGCTGATTTAGCGAAAAAGAAGCACGACAATTATTCCAGTGTTGTAGTAAAGAAGGGCATGGAGAATGGATGGAATTTTTTTGTTTCCGACAGCGCAAATATTGCAAAATTAACACAGGCGGCAGGTTTTAAATATCTAAAACGAGGGAACGATTATGTTCACACTGGCGGTATAATTGTTTTAAGTCCTGAAGGTAAAATCACAAGATACTTAAATGGAGTACGTTTTCAACCATTCGAATTTAAATTAGCCATTATTGAAGCAAATAAAGGACAAGCTGGGCCAACTGTAAACAAGTTACTGCAATTTTGCTACAGTTACGATCCTGTTGGACAAACGTATGTACTAAACGTCACAACTGTTGCTGGAATTGTAATCCTATTTTTCGGAATCCTATTTTTCATAATTCTTCAATTTGCACCAAAGAAACGACCACAAGATAAATAAGAATAAATATGAGTTCAGCACAAGCATCACCCCACGAATACGTGAGTTTTAGAGATGTAGAGTCGAAATACAACGGTATTTTTGCTTGGATACTCTCTACCGACCATAAAAGAATATCGTTTTTGTACCTCTATGGCATGTTAACCTTCTTTATTGTTGGTATGTTATTGGGTTTAGCCATGAAGTTAGAACTCATTGCCCCTGGAAAAACGGTTATGGATGCACAAACATATAACGCGTTCTTTACGTTGCATGGAATCATAATGATATTTACGGTTGTTATTCCTGGATTACCCGCAGTATTTGGAAATTTCTTCCTACCCATTTTGATTGGAGCAAAAGACGTTGCCTTTCCAAAATTAAATCTTTTCTCGTGGTATCTGTATGTTATAGGGGCTGTTGTAGCGCTTTCATCTCAATTTATGGGGAGTGGTGCTCCCGATACAGGCTGGACCTTCTATGCACCCTATAGTTTTAAAACACACACCAATATGCTACCCGCTGTGATTGGTGCATTCATTTTGGGCTTTAGTAGCATTCTTACTGGCTTAAATTTCATTGTTACCATTCACCGAATGAGAGCACCTGGAATGGGTTGGTTTAAGATGCCTCTTTTTGCATGGAGTTTATATGGAACGGGTTGGATTCAGCTCTTAGCAACACCAATTGTAGGTATCACTCTTTTAATGGTTGTAGCAGAAAGAACACTTCATATAGGCTTCTTTGATCCTGCACTAGGCGGAGATCCAGTATTATACCAACACCTCTTTTGGATTTACTCCCATCCCGCAGTTTATATTATGATTTTACCTGCTATGGGCGTTATCTCCGAAATAATACCAACCTTTTCTAACAAAACTATTTTTGGATATAAAGCCGTGGTATTTTCAACTCTCGCAATAGCATTTGTAGGATATTTTGTTTGGGGACATCACATGTTTACATCAGGCATGAGTAGCACGGCTCTTTATGTCTTTTCGTTTCTAACATTTTTAGTTGCGATTCCAAGTGCCATAAAAGTCTTTAATTGGGTAGCAACCATGTACAAAGCATCCATCCAGTTGGAAGTTCCCTTTTTATGGTCGGCGAGTTTCTTGTTTGTGTTTATGATTGGTGGATTAACAGGCTTGTTTTTAGGCGCTATTGCTACAGATATACATGTACACGATACGGCTTTTGTTGTGGCACATTTCCACTTTATTGTGTTTGGAGGCGTTGGTTATGCCTTCATGGCGGCAATACATTATTGGTTTCCTAAAATGTGGGGAAAGATGTATGATAAGGAGATAGCCATTTTTGGATGGGTTACCTTTACAATAGGTTTCTTTACACTGTATATGCCAATGTTTGTTTTGGGATATAGAGGTATGCCTCGCAGATATTACGATTACGTGGAGCAGTTTCATGGTTTAAATATTGTGTCCTCTATAGGTGCTTTTATATTGGCCACAGGTTTTATTATTATACTCTCTAATTTGATACGAGCTGCTTATAGTAATAATATTGCACCAAAAGATCCTTGGGGTGGCAAAACACTTGAGTGGACAGTTGACTCTCCACCAACAGTTGAGAATTTTGACGAGATTCCTTATGTCGATAAGCATCCGTATGATTACAGCGAATAGTAATAACTTGAGTAAAAAACAGATATGAGCCATTCTCCTTCAACACACACCGAACATCGCGACGACGAGGCCTCTAAGCTTGGTATGTGGATGTTCATCTTTACAGAATTGCTATTATTTGGTGGTTTGTTCATTGTGTATGCCGTTTACAGATACATGAATCCACAAGCCTTCCATCTGGCAGCACAGGAGCTTAATACCGTTATTGGCACCATTAATACCGCCATTCTATTAGTAAGTAGTGCGACTATAGCCATGTCTACCTCGGCCATCCGTTACGGCGATAAACGCACAGCACTAATTTTACTGGGTATAACCATTGCTTGTGCCTTGGTATTTTTGGTGAATAAATATTTTGAATGGAGCATTAAGTTTGAACATGGCTTATATCCAAGTAGTTCGGTTTTACAGGCTCGTGGTCATGGTGAAACACTCTTTTTTGGATTGTATTTTTTCATGACAGGCTTGCATGCCGTACACATAATTGTTGGATTAATACTTATTATCATAAGCTATATTGGCATACATAGAGGGACTTTAACTGGTGAAAATCCGGTTTTATTAGATAATGCTGGATTGTATTGGCACTTAGTTGATTTAATTTGGATTTTCTTGTTCCCATTATTCTATTTGATTACATAAGACCTATTCATACTTTTCTATATGGAAAACGCAGAGCATCAAGCACATCACATTGTACCTTATAAGGTTTATCTTATAATTCTTTCAATACTACTTACGTTTACAGCCATATCGGTTGGTGCAACCCAGTTAGAATTTGGAGGGCTTACGATTGCAATAGCCCTTACATTAGCTACCATTAAATCGCTTTTAGTATTATTTTACTTTATGCACCTCAAGTTCGATGATCTAATTCTGCGAATAATGGTAATTTCAGTTTTTATTGTATTAGCATTAGTCGTGGTAATAACGTTACTCGATTATAACTACAGATAGTATGATATTAGATATAACAACAACCCCTGTTTCGAACTTTGTGGAGGGAATTGATAAGGCTTTCTTACTTATTTTTTCTGTGTCCATATTCTTTTTAGTTGGCATCACTTTGGTTATGCTCTACTTTATCTACAAATATAGAAAGACTAAAAACCCAGTTGCTACACAAATTCATGGAAGCACGACACTCGAGATTATTTGGACCGTAATTCCAACAATTATTGTATTAGTACTTTTTTACTATGGTTGGGCAGGATGGATTCCTCAATCGCACGCTCCAAAAGATGCTTATCCGATAAAAGCCACGGGGCGGATGTGGAGCTTTTCGTTTGAGTATCCTAATGGGCGAGTTACGGATACACTCTATGTTCCACAGGGGAAACCAGTGAAACTTGAGTTAATTGCTACGGATGTTATTCACAGCTTTTACATCCCTAGTTTCATGATTAAGGCAGATATGAACCCTGGTCGCAATGGAATGATGTGGTTTGTTGCAAATCATGAAGGCGTTTACGATATTTTCTGTGCAGAATACTGCGGTTTGCAACACTCGTACATGAAAAGTGCCGTGGTTTCTATGCCAGCCCAAAAGTTTGATAACTGGATAAAGAGTTCCAATGTAGTGGTAGAAAATGCTGAGTCAAAAACAAATCTTGAAGGCGCTAAAATTGTGCGCAAACTGGGCTGTGTGGCTTGTCATACACTCGATGGAAGCAAACTTGTTGGGCCATCATTTAAGGATATATATGGTACCAAACGCACTGTTTTAGTTGATGATGCTGAAAAAGTCATCTCGGCCGATGAAACCTATCTAAAAAACGCCATTTATAATCCTAACAAAGAAATTGTGAAAGGGTTTCCAGCTGGTTTGATGCAACCTTATACGGGTCAAATAAATGATGAAGATATGGCTTTACTATTGGAATATTTTAAGAGCCTCTCCAAATGACCTCTAAAGAGCAATACAAAGTCATTTCAACATTAGGAAAATTCTCTATATCACTTCCAGTTGGGTTTAGTGCCTATTTGGGGTTTGTTGTGGCTACACAGGGATTTGGCATCAATGGATTATATATCTTTTTAGGAATATTTCTTTTATCGTCCGCCGCATCACTTTTAAATCAAATTCAAGAGCAACAGATAGATGTAAAGATGGACAGGACTTGCGGGAGACCTTTGCCTAAAGCCCAAATAACTAATTTGCAGGCTATTTCAATTGGATTTGTTTTTTTTACTTTAGGATGTCTATTTCTCTATTTAGTTAATCTACCAGCACTATTTTGGGGAATAATGGGACTTGTATGGTATAATTTTATCTATACACCACTCAAACGAATCACCGCATTTTCGGTCTTCCCAGGGGCAATTGTTGGGGCAATTCCGCCAATTGCTGGTTGGGTTGGAGGCGGTGGAGATTTATTGAACGATAAACTTTTTTTGTTAGCATTCTTCTTCTTTATTGGTCAGATGCCACATTTTTGGCTCTTGGTAATTAAGTATGGTAACCAATACAGTAAAGCGGGTTTACCCAGTTTAACCAATATATTCTCGGTAGACCAAATAATGCGAATTAACAGTGTTTGGCTTTGGGCCTCCTTTGTGTCGGCACTCTTTTTTACTGTTTCAAAACTCATACAATCACAAGCAATATCTATCATTCTTATAATTACCACCATAGCCATGATGATTTGGGCCTTGAAAATAACCTTCTTTGATAGCCGAGAGAATGAAAAGAAGATTCGTCCAATGTTTATCTATTTCAACAGCTACTATCTTTGGGTGATGATGCTTTTTCTTTTAGATGTAATTGTATAACTAAAAGTAATTGAATGAGTTAGTGAAAATAGTTACAATACTTTCAATCGAATTTATTGAGTAAGGATAAAGAAGAAGGCAGATATTTCGTTATGAAACATCTGCCTTCTTTGTATTTATAAACTTCTCAATAATCTATACTGATACACCAAAATCGCGAAGAGCTGAGTTGAGAGAAGTCTTTTTATCGGTGCTCTCTTTTCGAACTCCAATAATTAAAGCGCATGGAACTTGGAAGTCCCCTGCAGGAAATTTCTTAGTATAACTACCCGGAATAACAACCGAACGATCTGGCACAAAACCTTTGGTTTCTATTGGCACTGAACCTGTTACATCAATTATTTTGGTTGAGGCTGTAAGTACAACATTGGCACCCAAAACAGCCTCTTTACCTACACGGCAACCCTCAACCACAATACAACGTGAACCGAGGAAAGCATTATCGCCAATAATGACAGGAGCAGCCTGAACAGGTTCGAGCACGCCACCAATACCAACACCACCACTCAGATGAACATTTTTACCAATTTGGGCACAACTACCAACAGTAGCCCAAGTATCGACCATAGTACCACTCTCAACATAAGCACCAATATTTACATACGACGGCATAAGAATTACACCCGACTCTAAAAATGAGCCATAACGTGCTACTGCAGGTGGAACAACACGAACGCCAAGCTCCTTAAAATTCTTCTTAAGTGCAATCTTATCGTAGTATTCGTAAGGACCAACTTCAATCACTTCCATTTGCTGAATTGGAAAATACATTAAAACGGCTTTCTTCACCCATTCATTTACAATCCATTCATCGCCTTTTGGCTCAGCCACGCGAATTTGACCTTTATCGAGCATTTCAACCACTTGGCGAACGGTTGCTCTAACCTGGTCTTTTTCGAGTAGAGTGCGATTTTCCCAGGCACTCTCAATAGTATTTTTAATATTCTCTAACATATACAGTTTATTTGAAGTGCGAATTTAGGGTTATTTTGGCGAATGACATAATTTACGAGAAAGAAAACGAGGTTTTTATCTCTTTATATACTGGAATAAAAAAAAGTTATAACTTTATAATATAACGAACTATCACTAAAACTTTTATCTATGGAATCATCGTCAATTTTGGTGTTTTTAGGAAACGCATTTTCAATTAATTGGTTGTTTTTTTGTATTTCTGTCTTTCTAGCTTACGGATTAGGAGGTGTTTGGTATTCGCCTAAGATATTAGGACATAAGTGGGCAGAAATAATCAACCCCAACTTTAAGGAAACAAAGGAGGAGAAGAGCATTATTCTTCCTATGATTGTACAATTCTTAGCAACCGCTCTTTTAGCATTAGCAATCTTTGTGGGGGTTAAAATATCGATATTTCAAACCACACTTTTTTTAATAGCTATGGGTGGATGGCAAAAGGCAAGTCTCTTATTTAAGTACCCATATTTTAAGAAGTTTCTTGTTGTTGCACTCATCGAATTAGGCTACTTCATGCTAACGATTATAATATTTTTAATTTTTGCATTATTATAGAAACAATAAATAAAAATGGGCTGTCCAATAAAGGGCAGCCCATTTTTAGTAAATATCTGAATACCTTATTGCTTTATGACAATCATGCTCTTAGCTGATTTTTCTAAAACAACACGAAGAATATAACTACCTTTTGGTAAACCACTAGTCGATAGAGTTATTACAGAACCTGCCGACGTTTCTGTTTGAGAAACTGTGCGACCCGACAAATCAGTTAACAACAATTGTGCTACGCCTGATACCGTTGTTAAATCAACGTTTAGTATATCATTAACAGGATTTGGGTATGCCGTAATTGCTGCTGTTGCAGGTTCTTCATCTAAACTAGTTGCTAAAGCCACTGGAAAAGGAGCTAAAACTACATTTTCTACCGTAGTACCAATTGCAAAACCTTTAGCGGTACATTTAACAGTACCAGCAGTGGCTCCCCAAGTGACATTGATTGCGGAAGTGCCAGCACCAGAATTAATTACAGCACCCGTTGAACCAGTTACAGTCCAATTATATGTTACACCAGCAACGGGTTTATCTATCGAATAATTCACCGATTGACCTTGTGTTGCAGAGGCATCACCTAAAATTGTAGGAGGCACCGATA
>JAYVSA010000043.1:0-11127 GCA_043775765.1 Breznakibacter sp.
AGCTGAACATCATTGGCTCTACGCACACCTGTTTCCACATTGGTAAACACTGCGCGACCCTCTTTTATTACCACTATTTGGTTCGAATTTGCATCTGGAATAATAGCGTTCGATGGCACCAAAATACCCTTTTCCGCCTTGTTGAGCGATACTTTAACAAATGCCCCCAAATGAATCGTACTATTGCTCAATCGCGCTCGAACCTTCATGTTTCGGCTCGCCACATCAATTTGAGGCTCAATGGCACTAATCACCGCCTCCTGCTTTTCCGCGCTCTCATTCGTCTCCACCCACACACTGTTGCCCACTTGAACCAAATTTACGTACGCTTCTGGCACCGCAAAATCAATCTTCGTCTTGTTGGTCTGTTGCAAAGTGCCAATAACAGTTTGTGCATTTACAAAAGCTCCCAAACTCACCAGCCGAAGTCCCAAGCAACCAGCAAATGGCGCTCTCACCACCGTTTTTTCAATTTGTGCATTTAGCACCTTTATATTTGCTTTTACATTATTTACCGCACTCAAAGCCGCATCGTAATCGGCCTGATTCACCCCTTTTACCTCCAAAAGTTTCCGCAACCGCTCCTCAGTTTTCGACACCAGATCCAGCTGAACCTTCTGCTGCTCCAGTTGCGCCTGCAAATCGGCATCATTCACCTTGGCCAAAATAGTCCCTTCGGCCACTTGCGCCCCATCGGGCATATTTAGCTGTATGAGCTTGCCACTCGCCTCCACATGCAACTCCACCATCTCCTCCGGTAGTACCGATCCGTTCACCTCAATACTCGTCGTGAATTTCGCCTCCTTGGCCACCATAACATCCACAACTACTGGTAGTTGAACCTTCTTTTGCTCCACTTTTTGCGAACAGCCAAAACCCAAAATAGCAACCAGTGCTACCCCAAAACCCCAATAATTCTTCATATCTCAAATTTCAATCAACCGTTTAATAAGCCAAAGATAATTAACTCAAACCATACAAAATTACTGTTAACGTTTTATTAACCTTTTTGGGGCGTGTCATCTGGGGCATCCTAAGTTTTTTTGGTCTCAGTCTTTTACTTCTGGTTCCCAATAACTTGCCCCAGCTGTCGCGTTTTTCGCTCATACTCCTCGGGCGGGCTTGATGGCTATTCCGCAAGCTCCATTGCCACCAAGCCCTCCCTGTGGGGTAATCCGCTTCAACCGCTCACGCATTGCAATAGGCCGTTGTTCGCCAGCTTCTAGCCTCGGAATAAATTTCTAATGCAGCTTTTGGGTTAATCCATCATATTCTTAATATTTTGTTATTTGACTATCTTTGGCATAATCGTTGTTGCATATTATCTAAATAACTAAATAATTAAATATGAACAGACATCTTAAAGCCACAGAACTTTATCATCATCCTGAACTGAAATTTAATTGTGCCCAAGCCATAGCTTACAAATGGGCTACTTCCGAACATGAGAGCGAGTCTAAGGCTCTCGAATTTCAGAAGTATGGGGGAGGAAAAGCTCCCGAAGGTGCTTGTGGTGCTCTTTATGCTGGTTTAGAGCGTTTAACGGGAAATAGCAGTGCTCAAGAGTCTCTCAAATCGCGCTTCAACCACAGCGCTACATCGCTCGCGTGTAGAGATATTCGTAAAATAAACCAACTCTCGTGCAAGGGCTGCGTTGAGCTAGTCGATAATTTCTTGGCCGAAACAATAGGGTAGAGCACCTATCGCTTAAAAATATTAGAGGCTGCCCTTTTTGAACTGCCTCTAATATTTTTATAATGCTATTCTCTCCGAATCAGTACTATTTCGCTGCTAAACTATGTGTTACAGTCTTTTTGTTTTTTGCACTTTTACGCGACAACTTTTTACGCCTTAAATCTCTTCCAACTTCCTCGTCTAAAAAAATAGACTACTATTAAACTCATCACTCCTTCCGAGATCAGTATTGCATAGTAAACGCCATTTTGTCCATAGCCCATCCACATGGCAAATGTATATGCCAGTGGAATTTCCATTCCCCAAAATGCAAATAAATTAATATACGTTGGTGTTCGAGTGTCGCCAGCACCATTAAAAGCTTGCACCATCACCATTCCAAGCCCATATAAAACCAAGCCATAACCTATTATTCGCAAACAATCGGCGCCGTAGCCAATAATTGCACTGTCAGCCGTAAAAACCCGTATAAAGAGAGAGGGCATAAATACAAAAAACAAGGCAATCAGTCCTAAAACTACAATATTTACCACCGATGTTACCCATATTGTGCGTTCGGCTCGCTCAGGTTTTTCGGCACCCAAATTTTGCCCAACAAGCGTAGAGGCTGCGTTTGCAATACCGAGCGATGGAAGCAATGAGAAAATCAGAACTCGAATACCTAAGGTATATCCTGCTACAACGTTACTGCCAAAATGGCTTACAATTCTCACCATGGCCACCCACGAGAGGTGCGGTATCAACATCTGAAACATTCCTCCAATAGATAAATCCATCAAATGCCACATGTCTTTTAGGTTAACTCGAAGCTCTTTCCAGTAGAAATGCACTCTGGCCGATCCGCCAAAAAGTATCCATAACTGCCAACAAACTGCAAAAGCTCGTCCTGTTGACGTTGCAATGGCTGCTCCCTCAACCCCAAAAGCTGGTATGGGGCCAAATCCGAAAATTAGTATCGGATCCAGAACCATATTGAGTCCATTGGCAAACCACAAAACCTTCATCGATATCAATGCATCTCCTGCTCCTCTAAAAATAGCATTGTTTACAAAGAGTAGTATAATAACAATGTTGGTTGCAAACATAATAGTTGTATAACCACTGTTGTTTGCAATAAGTTCTTTGTTTGCACCCATTAAGCGAAGCAAATCTTTGGCATAAATAGCGCCAAAAATACCTATAAATACGGCAATAATTGAACTGGCAATCACGGCTTGCCATCCATAATGCGATGCCTCTTTGGGTTTCTTCTCCCCAATACGCCTTGAGACTAAAGCCATAGTACCAATGCTTAGTCCAATGGCAATTGAGTAAATTAGAGTCATCAACGATTCGGTGATTCCAACAGTTGCAATGGCATCGGCACCAAGTTTGGCAACAAAAAATATGTCCACCACCGCAAAGGCCGATTCCATAATCATCTCCAAAACCATAGGTATCGATAAAAGTAAAATTGCTTTTCTAAGTGGAATGGCCGTAAAATCTATTCCTTCAGAGTTAAAAACCTCCTTTACTCTTCGCCAAAATGTATCTATTCTATTTTGCATGGCGCAAATTTAATATTAGTATAAAAAAAGAGTTGCCCAATCTTCATCGAGCAACTCTTCAAACCAGTGATAGCTATAATTCGCTATTTATGTCGTTTCTGTAGTTCCCTCGCTAAATCTTCAATTCTATATCCTTTGTGCGTAAGCAAAACAATCAAGTGATAAATAAGATCTGCACCTTCGTATATGAAGTTTTCATCATCATTTGCCATGGCTCCAATTACGGTTTCAATAGCCTCTTCTCCAACCTTTTGAGTAATGGTACGCGTGCCTTTTGTAAAGAGCGATGTGGTGTATGAACCTACTGGCATCTCGGCTTTTCGCTTATCAATAAAGTCTTGTAAGGTCTTCAAAAACATCACATCTTCTTTGTTCTCTTCGTTCCAACATGTGCCCGATCCTGTATGGCACGTTGGGCCTACTGGATTCACTTTTATCAAAAGCGTATCGTTGTCGCAATCTACCGCAATAGATACCACGTTCAAAAAATTGCCACTCTCTTCTCCTTTAGTCCAAAGTCTATTCTTTGTTCTGCTAAAAAAAGTTACAGTTCTCTCTTCTTGAGTCTTATTATAAGCCTCTTTATTCATAAAACCAAGCATCAACACCTTATTTGTGCTGTTGTCTTGTATAATTGCCGGCACTAAGCCGTTGCCTAATTTGTCAAAATCAATAACCATAATACAACTCTATTTATTCCTTCTATTTTTCAGGTTGCAAAGGTAATAAAATAGTTTAATCACTCTCTATATCAATAATTACCATGTCTATTTTATTTTTGTGTTATTTTATGTTTACGTCATCAAGCCACAACGACTTCTTAATCACGTCTTACTCCTAGCTGAGTAGTCGCATAATTGGGTCTATAGTTCAACCAATTTGTTTTTAATAGCAAAAACCACTAAGCCTGCACTGTTTTTTGATTCGCTTTTTTCAAGTAAACTCGCTCGGTGTTTTTCAACGGTTCTTTTGCTAATAAACAGTTTGTCAGCTACTTCCTGATTCGAATAGCCAATGCAGAGAAGCTGAAGGACCTCAAGTTCTCGTTCTGAAATATCCAATTTCGATGCCATTGATGTTGTAGAACCACTGCTTTGAAGTAAGTTTTTAATAAGTTCGGGGGAGAAAAAATGTCCACCGTTGTGTACCGATTCAATGGCCATTACAACATCAGCAACCTCTGAATCTTTGAGCAAAAATCCTTTTACTCCAATGGCAATGAGCTTGTTGTAATAAACATAGTCTCCAAACATTGAAATGGTAATTATTTTGATGTCAGGATTAATCTCTAAGGCTCTCTTCGCGGCTTCTACACCATCCATTACAGGCATAGAAATATCCAACAAAACAACGTCTGGAATACTTGTCGTCAGGCTATTAATGAACTCTAATCCATTAGAAAATTCGCTCTCAACGGTGAAATTAGGTTCCATCTGAAGAAGAATTTTTAATCCATTTCTGAATAATGAATGATCATCTACAATTGATATTGATATCGTATTATTGGATGTGCTCATATTGGTATTTCAATTTGTACAACAGTATTGCCAAAATTACCATTATCTTTTGAGAAGTTAAGAGTGCCGTTGAGTGTTTTTACTCTCGAGGCTATATTGTATAATCCCATGCCTTTGGGGTTTAACTCCAATGCCGTGGGACTGAAATCATAACCTACTCCATTGTCAAAATAGGTTATCATAAGTTTTTCGTTCTCCAACAATAGTTTTATATCAATTGAGCTTGCATTCGCATGTTTTATTGTATTGTTAATTAACTCACTTATAATCCTATAGCATACTATTTCAATATTTCTACTAAACCGCAAATCCTCCAAATTGTTACTTAATTCAAACTTAATGCCACTACCACTATACGATGCAATAAATTTGTTTATGGCAGTTCTTAAACCAAAATTCTCGAGGATGTGCGGGCTTAATTTATTTGAGATCTCTTTGATGCTCTTAATTGCCTCTTCTACGAGTGACTTTGTATTGTTCTGAATCAACTGTTCCTTGTGGGTTGTTTCATTTTTTTGAGCCACGCTTAACGACATTTTTATGGCTGAAAGTAGAGGGCCAATGCCATCATGCAACTCTTTGGCAATTCTTTGCCGTTCGGCTTCTTCGGCCTCTAAGGTTGCATTTAATAATCGCTCCTCCAATGCTCGGGTTGTTGATTCAATGGCCTTTAAGTGTTTAAACAATTTAGTAATCAGCAGTAACCCAAAAAAGAAGAGAATCGAGGTTATTATTGCTAACCAAATATGAGTTGTTCTGTATTTTTCAAGTTTAAATGAAGATATATAAGGAAAAAATTCCATTGCCCGCCTCACAGCCATTAGCACAAGAGCAAATGAGATTAATACCCAAGCTAAATTGAATTTTGTAAGTTTAAAATGTCTAATGGCTAGAAAAGCCGTAACTACTTGAAGAATTATAGAAAGAATTACAAATATATAAGTTGTCATTTATTCAATTAGTTTAGTCTTTTTTTGCGTAAAGAAAACAAAATTCAATAAAGAATTTAAATTAGTTTAAAAAAAATTTGTTGTTCGAAAGATTAGATTTACATTTGTGGAAATGATAAAAACTCAATTTTATATGAAAAAAGTTTTCGCAATCCTTGCACTTGTTACCCTCGTATTGTCTTTAGGACTCTCTTCTTGTAGTACAGCAAAACCTTGCCCAGCTTATACAAAAGCAAATACGTCAGAAGTAAGAGCTTAATATTTAGTGCGTTAATAAAAAGTCTTGTGTTATTAACTAATGCATTAAATTGTTGTTCTCTTTTTGCGTTTCTTTATAATTATTCCAAATAAGACTTTGTTTTTCCTGGCAATTGATTGAAAATCAGCTACTTATTGCTAATTTTAATGATTTTTACTATTATTAACATTTTGTTATGGTAAAAAAGTTGATGGTTAGCAGAGGATTTTTTATTTTTGTCGAGCAAAAAAACGAACATTATAATTTCTAAAAGCAGATAAAATGTCAAAAATTAAGATTGGTATTAACGGTTTCGGCCGTATTGGAAGATTCGTTTTCCGTCAAGCAATTGCTAAAGGTACTATTGAAGTAGTAGCTATCAATGACCTTATCGACGTGAACTACATGGCTTACATGTTAAAGTATGATTCTACTCACGGTATTTTTAAAGGTGATGTTGAAGTTAAAGACGGCAAACTTATCGTTAACGGTACTGTTATCCGTGTTACTGCTGAAAGAAACCCAGTTGATATTAAATGGGGTGAAGTTGGTGCTGACTATGTTGTTGAATCTACAGGTCTTTTCTTAGACAAAGTTTCTTGTCAAGGTCACCTTGATGCAGGTGCTAAAAAAGTTGTAATGTCAGCTCCTTCTAAAGATGATACTCCAATGTTTGTAATGGGTGTTAACAACAAGTCATATACTAAAGATATGAACTTTGTTTCTAACGCTTCTTGTACTACTAACTGTTTAGCTCCTATCGCTAAAGTTCTTAACGACAATTTCGGTATCATCGAAGGTCTTATGACTACAGTTCATGCTACTACAGCTACTCAAAAAACAGTTGATGGTCCTTCGGCTAAAGACTGGAGAGGTGGTCGTGGTGCAAGCCAAAATATTATCCCTTCTTCTACTGGTGCTGCTAAAGCTGTAGGTAAAGTTATCCCTGCTCTTAATGGTAAATTAACTGGTATGGCTTTCCGTGTTCCAACTCCAGATGTTTCTGTTGTTGATTTAACTTGCCGTTTAGAAAAAGGTGCTTCTTATGCTGAAATTTGTGCAGCTATGAAAAAAGCTTCTGAAGGTGAAATGAAAGGTATTCTTGGTTATACTGAAGATGCAGTTGTTTCTAACGACTTCATTGGCGATACTCGTACTTCTATCTTCGATGCTGAAGCAGGTATTGCATTAACACCAAACTTCGTTAAGGTTGTATCTTGGTACGATAACGAAATGGGTTACTCTGCAAAAGTATGTGAACTTATTCAATACATGGATTCAGTTAAGTAATTAAATCCAAATATAAAAAAGCCTCCAAAGAAATTTGGGGGCTTTTTTTGTTATAGATACAACTATACTGTAGTCAATAAAGTGGTTTAATGGATAATAAAAACTTATAACCATTCTTCATCGAACTTTCGTTATTTCAGATTGTTTTCAATATAAAAGCTTTCAACATTCTCTATGAAGATGAAAATCACAGTTTATATTTGTTGATAAACTTATTATTCATTATCTTCCGTGTTAATTGTAGTATTAAGAAACTTCTTGATGCTTTTTGCGTAAAAAACACAGTTAATTTTGTATAAGTTAAAATATCAATATAAATATTATAGCATGAAAAGGTTTCTACTCGTTTTAATTAGTGCAGTATTCGTGGTGTTTAGTTTGCAAGCTCAAACAACATTTACTGCAACGTTAGGTGCTTCAGGTAATTGGACAACTGCAACTTGGGTTAAATCGGGTGTCGCTACGAATGCAATCTATCCTGGGCAAACAGGATACGCAGGTGAGTTGGCCGGCGATGTTCACAATGTGGTAATTAGTACGTCTAATGCTACTGCTCGAGTTTTAACATTGGATGCTTCAATCGTTTCACATATCGGGACATTAACCATTAATAATGCTCCTGGGTTAGTAACGCTCGATTTTGGAGGCACTCAGAGGAATCTTGTCGTTCAGGGAAATCTTTCTGGATCTGGATCAATATCGATGTTAGGTGTAGGAATTGCTCATTCGCTATCATTAAATGGTACGTCCAATGCAATTGGTACTTTAAATACAACGGCATCTTCAGGAAGCAGTGTCTCTTATTTAATGACAGGAGACCAGTCCGTTATTGCAACAACAACCTATCAAAATATTAACTTTGGAGGAAGTGGTGTAAAAACAATAAGTAATGCCAATTTAACTGCTGCTGGAAATATTGATGTTACAGGTTGTACATTAGCTTTTAATGCAACAGCCGCTAGAACAACAACGGTTACTGGCAATCTTTCTGGTACAGGAACTATAGACATGGCTGGCGGTAATTTGGCTCACATCCTTGATTTAAAGGGCAGTTCAAATACATTAGGTACTCTAACGACTTCAGCAACTGGGCAAAGTGTTGTTTCTTATAGTGGAACAAATCAAACAGTTTTTGGCAGCCCTAATTATAGATGGATTACTCTTACTGGAGCAGGAACTAAAACGATGCAAGGTGATATTGCAAATACAGGTGTATTTAACTTTGGAGCAACTGCACCGTTAGCGCTGAATGGTAAAAATTTAGCATTAAATGGCACGGCAACAACAGTTGCGGGTTCAACGATTAATGGAGACGTTAATTCAAATATTTCTGTAATAAGTAATGCCACAGCGGCAATGACTTTACCAACCATTAGTGGTGCAATCAAAAACTTAACAGTTAATAAAACTGGCGCAACTAATATCGTTTCAACAACAGGGCTCTTAACAACATCAACTTCTGTCGACCTTCTGAACGGTACTTTGGCTACAGGTGCAAATAATGTAACTGTAGGAACAGATTTAAATGTTAGCGCTTCAGGTATTTTAACTTCATCAACGGGCACTCTTTCTGTAACGGGAAATATAACTGGGGCTGGAGCAATAACCTACACAGGTGCCGGCGTTTTGAGTGTTGGGGGAGATTTTACCTTAAACACAGGAACTTTTACGTGTAGCACCGGTAAAGTTGACTATATGGGTGCTAACCAGGTTGTTAGAGATGTTACTTATTACGATTTAACGTTGTCAGGAACAGGTACTAAAAGTTATACTTCCACTAAAAATATAGGTAGAAATCTACTCGTGAATGCTGGTGCCACGCTTGATTATGGCACTACGTCAGTTGCTCATACAATTGTAGGAACTGCAACAATTAATGGTATTTTAAATGTTGGAACAACACCAACATTCACAATCACTGGTGCTGTGGCTATTGGTGGAACTTTCAATTTTGGTTCAGTTGTTAATACTGTTAATTTTGGTGCCCTTAGTGGTGCTGGAGTATTAAATATGACGGGAGTTGGTTTAGCACATACTCTAAACTTGAATGGCGCAACAAATACTATTACTACATTTAACACAACCGATGGTTCAAACAGTACTGTAATATATCTTCCAAATGCAAATCAGCAGGTTTTCAGCTCGTTGAATTATCAAAATTTAACAACAACAGGGGGAGCAACAAAGACTTTCAATGGGGATGTTACTGTGAGAGGAAATGCATCGCTGGCAGCTTCTGTTAGTCTGGGGGCAGGTAATGCAACATTCATCGTTTTAGGTAATGCCAGTATTAATGGAACCTTGGGCTTTGGTACTACTGCTAATACAATGAAAGTATATGGAAATTTTGCAAATACAGGTACTATAAATTTTAATGGTGCTGGATTAGCGCATAATCTTTATTTTTATGGCACAACCATTACTAATTCTGGTAATTTTAATACCACAAATGGCAGCGGAAGTACTGTTTATTATTATGCATCTGCAAATCAACCTGTTCTTTCGGCGAATTATCAAAATTTAAAATGTGGTGGAAGTGGAACTAAAACATTGCCACTATCATCACCTGTTGTAAATGGTAATTTAGATATTAGTTCATCAACGCTTGTTGTGAATAGTTTTGGGGCGCAAACATTCACATTAGTGGGTGATTTGTCGGGCAGTGGTGTTTTGGATATGTCTGCTGGTGGTAACGCTCAATATGTAAAATTAGGCGGTGCAAATAATAGTATTGGAACATTGTTATCTTCTGGTTTATCAACTGTTGAATATAACCGTGCTGGTGATCAGCAAGTTGCCGCATCTGCAAGTTATCGCAATCTTTTATTTTCAAATTCTGGAATAAAATCACTTCAAGGCAATTCTAATTTTGCTGGTACCACTTCACTAACAGGTACATCTACTCTAAATATGAATGGGTTTGCGTTGGGTGTCGATAACAACATAACTGTTGCGGCTGGAACAACTCTTTTAGTTAACGATAATGCTGTTTTGTCTCTTGCTAACGGCAAAAATATTACTTCATCGGGTAGCATACAAGTCGTTGGATCTGCGGGAAACATTGCAACTGTTACCCGTAAAGGAGCCGTAGGTGGCTATTCAATTATACAGAATGGAACTTCGTTTAGTGCCAATAATTTCTTATTCGACTATTTGGTTGGTGGTGCAGGTAGCGGTATCTCAATAACTGCAGGTACAATTAATACAACGAATAATTTTTCAAATGGTACATTCTCAAATGGAACTGGAGCTGCTTATTTGGGTATTTCCACTGTATCTGACCTATCGGCAGTACCTGTAATTGCTAATACCGTATTTGCGAGTGGGCCAACGGCCAACGTATCAAGAACTGTTGGTGCAGGGAAATTAACGTTTCAGCAATCAAGCGGTGCATTAGCGGGTGAAAATTTCGATGTCGATAATGGTAACCCTGGTACTCTTTTGGATTGGACATTTCCTGGAAACGTATTTTACTCGACAGGAAATGTTCCTGCTGCCTTAACATCTTCATGGACGCGTAATTCAAATGGAACGGGTGGTAATCCTTCTAATTTAACCGATGGATTAAACACTCTTATAATCCAAGATGGACATACTGTAACTCTTGATAATTCCAATGGTGATATTAATATCCTATCTCTTCAGGTTGGACAAGGTGCTTCGGGTAAACTCGTTATAGGTCAGAATAGCACTAAGCGTACCCTAACAATTCAAAATGATTTAATTGCAAAGGCTGGTTCTACCGTTACTTCTGGTGGTGGCACAAATCATGACGTGGTTATTCTTTCTGGTAGTATTATTAACGATGGTAACTTCGACTTATATGGTACTGGTGCATCTTTTGCTAATGTGAAAGTGCTTGGTAATATGACCATTCAAGGAACTTCTGC
>JAYVSA010000044.1:0-3090 GCA_043775765.1 Breznakibacter sp.
TGTATAAAAAAGATAGCAGGTTCGCATAAACGCCGAGTGGACGAGAAAACAATCGATAAAAAATTGCAGTTATCAGCTTTTTTGTTTTAACTCAACACCTGTTATACTTGTCCTTTATTTTGTTTAATTGAAAATCAATCAACGTTTATTTAAATCAATATTTTTTTTCAAATCAACGTTGTAAAATCGAATATTTGTTATCTTCACATTATTAGGGGGTTATAAGGGTCTTTTCTTAGCCCGTTAAAAGAGCCTATGAATAATTAAAAAAAAATTGTCAAAAAAACCTTTTTTCAATGTGAAATATTGAAAGGAGAATATATATTTGAACCAAATTTAAAACAACCATGATTAATAGCAAACCAAGAGTAGCAAGATTGTACGAAAATTTGACCACCGAAGTACAGGAGAAGATAAAACTTGCCTATCCGGCAGGGTTTAGTCAGAACCTCATTTCGTTCACAAATAAGGAGGGAAAAGTGGTAACGGCGTTACCATTTGAGACAGATGAAGAGAATTTGTTGATTAAGATGTCTGTGCGTGAAGCTGAGAGAATTATTGAAGATGATGATGATTATGATGATTTAGGAAATCTTCGCGAAGAGAAACTCGAGGAGTTTGAAGATAAGTATGGTGATGCAGAAGAGGAAGACAACGACTCTTATGGTGATGAGCCAAGCGACGATGGTGATGATTCTGACGAAGACTAGGAATTTAGTGTCGTAGTCTTTTCATCCATGATATAAAAAAGGCATTTCCCACGTTGTGAGAGATGCCTTTTTTATTATTTTGTTGTAAAGGAGTTGCTAGTCTCTTTTTTATCTGTTAAGTTTGCTTATTATTACACAATTTTTGGTAACTTGTGTTCGTATTTCCGTATTTAATGCCTTGATTATGAAAAGAGCTAGAGTTTATTTTATTATTGTTCCTATCGCTATTGTGGTAGCAATTTTGCTATTTCGGAACTGTGTTAGGACAAAAATGGAGGTAAAACAGCTTCCTTCGATCTCTGCACGTTTGCAGAGTGGTTCGTTAACATCTGCAACCATTGTTATTGATGCCGATTCGCTCTCATGGGAAAGTGATTCTACTCTTGAGGTTGGTGTGTGTTGGAGTACTCGTGAGAATCCCTTAATTACCGACAGTCTGAGAAAAACCACTTATAGAGGAAAAATGATTGTCGTAAACATCGGACGCAGTTTAACTCCAGGAAATAAATATTATGCCCGAGCGTATGTAAAAGGTAAGAGTGGTATTAAATACAGTACATCTTTTCCGGTTCTGGCTCCGAAGCCAAAAGAGGCCATTACAAGTGCTGAATTTAGAAAAGTTGTGGCAAATAGTGAGATTGTGGTTTCAGACGGTTACGCAGCCGAAGTGACGCTCCCTTTGAGTAAACTGGTAATTGAATCGACCTATCAAGATGAAGCTCAGTTTGAGATTACATTCGATTCTAAAAATAATGCAGATGCCTTACTAAAAGGTATTTGTTATAGTGAACGTAAGAATCCGTCTGTGGCTTTTAATACTGTTCAAACGGCAGCAAAAGATCCTGTTTTTAAAGGTTCAATTAAGTATTTGATGCCGAATAAAAGTTATTATGCCCGCTCATACATTATTACTTCTAAAGACACCCTTTACGGAGATATTCAGACTTTAAAAACCAATAAAATTGATGTGCCCGTGGTTGGTGAGGTCTTACCAATGAAGGTAAAGGGAAATTCCGTTTATGTGGCTACTTCCGTGTTACGAGACGGTGGAGCATCTGCTTCTGAACGTGGTGTATGTTGGAGTAAAGAAGGCAGTCCTACCGTAGATGATTCACATGTGATAGACTCTCTTGCTTCTGGATTAGGAAAAAGCGGTGCTCAGATTAACGGATTAGAGATGAATACGCCTTATTTTTTAAGGAGTTATGCTTCTAATGGCGTTGGTGTGGCGTATGGGCCTATTGCTAAAATTTTTACCTCTGTAGGCGAAATAGGAGATATTTATGCTGGTGGTATTATTTTTTATCTCGACGAGACTGGTCGTCATGGTGCTGTTTGCGCTACCAAAGATCAGGCAACGAGTATTCATTGGGTTGGAGCGGTTTTGCTTTGTAAAGAGCTTGAATTAAATGGTTATTCCGATTGGTCTTTACCAACCAAAGAGGAACTCGATTTAATGTATACCAATCTTTATTTGAGTAACATTGGCGAACTTTCAAATTACTACTGGTCGGGAACCGAAAGTGATTACAACGATGCTTGGTATTGGCGAATGAATTACGGTTCGCCTTATTATAACTTTAAAGGGAACGTATTGAACGTTAGAGCGGTACGTCATTTTTAACTTGCAAGCATGGTTCAGAAATGGAGTAATGCATTAGCAAGCTTCTCAGAAACCTTTTCAGGTGAACTACATTTAGATATTACATACAGAACCCTCTTTGCCACCGATGCGTCGGTTTATAGAGAGATGCCCGTAGCAGTTGTTATCATCCACACTGAGCTGGAACTTAAGCAAGTTGTAGACTTTTGCGTTACTCAATTGATTCCCATTGTGCTCCGAGGAGCAGGCACTTCACTTGGTGGACAGGTGGTGGGTAACGGTTTGGTGGTGGATATTTCCCATCTCAATAAAATATTAGCAGTAAATAGTCAAGAATCTTGGGTTGATGTAGAGCCTGGCGTAGTATTAGATGAACTCAACCTCCATCTTAAAGCTTTCAATCTCTTTTTTGGACCTGAGACCTCTACATCCTCAAGATGTACCATTGGAGGTATGGTTGGAAACAATTCGTGTGGTGCCCGCTCATTGGTCTATGGTTCAACTCGAGACCAACTGGTGCAAGTAAAAGGTTATTTGTCCAACGGTTCAGAGGTGTTATTCGAAGCGCTCACCAAAAGTGAAATAAGCGCAAAGCAAACGCTCCAAACATTAGAAGGCAAAATTTACCGAGAGATAGACTCTTTATTGGAGAGCGATGAGGTGAGAGCAAATATTATTGCTCAATTTCCCGACTCCTCGATTCATCGCAGGAACAGTGGTTATGCTCTCGATGTTTTAGCTCAATCAACTCTTTTTTACCCCACTGGTGAACCTCTT
>JAYVSA010000045.1:0-9429 GCA_043775765.1 Breznakibacter sp.
CTTTATTCCTGTATGATGATGTTTGCTCATTGTAATACGGTGAACAATACTCTCGACAATAATTACTGCACCGTCCACAATCAAACCAAAGTCAATTGCCCCGAGGCTCATAAGATTGCCTGAAACACCAAAAAGCTGCATCATTCCAATGGCAAAAAGCATCGAAAGCGGTATTACTGATGCAACAATTAATCCCGCCCTGAAATTACCAAGCAATAAGACTAAAATAAAAATAACGATTAAAGCACCTTCGAGAAGGTTTCGTGTAACAGTGCCAATGGCACGGTCAACCAAATCGGTACGGTCGAGGTAAGGGGTTATTTCGATACCTGCAGGAAGCGATTTTTGAATGGAAGTGATTTTTTCCTTAACCTGCCCGATAACTTCATTGGCATTAGCCCCTTTAAGCATCATTACCACCCCTCCAACGGCTTCAGTAGTATCAGATACCAATGCTCCGTAACGGGTTGCGTGTCCGAACTGCACTGTTGCAACATCGCGCACCAAAACGGGAATGCCGTTTACGGTTTTAACAACAATATTTTCGATGTCGTCGAGTGTTTTAACCAAGCCAATACCACGTATAAAATAAGCTTCGGGCTTTTTATCAATATAGGCACTCCCAGTGTTTTCGTTATTATTTTCGAGGGCTTCGAAAATATCGGTCAACGAAAGGTTCATAGATCGCAAACGTTCGGGCTTAACGGCTATTTCGTATTGTTTTACAAAACCGCCGTAACTGTTTACATCTGCAACACCTGGAGTTCCGAGCATCTGACGGCGAACAATCCAATCTTGATAGGTACGCAAATCCATAGGTGTAAACTTATCTTTGTAACCGTCTTTTATTTCGAGGGTATATTGAAAAATTTCACCTAAGCCTGTTGAAATGGGTGCCATTTCAATTTTAGCCAATCCTTGCGGAATTTGGTCTTCGGCTTCTCTGAGTCTTTCGCCAATTTGCTGTCGTGCCCAGTAAATATCAACATTGTCCTTGAAAACTACGGTAACAACCGATAAGCCCAAACGGGAGATGGAGCGGAGCTCCAATACATCGGGGATATTAGCTACAGAAACTTCAACTGGTGCAGTTATAAAACTTTCTACTTCCTGAACAGCCAGTGATGGCGCACGGGAAATAACCTGTACCTGATTATTTGTAATATCGGGAACTGCATCAATGGGCAGGTGAACAAGCGAATATGAACCCCATGCAACCAATGCAAGGGCAAATAACCCGATGATAATCTTGTTCTTTATCGAAAATCGAATGATACTTTCTATCATAACTTATTGTCTAATTTATTTTACATGTACTGCGAAAAAGTGATGAACCCTGCCGATTATTCCAGCAATGAGAATCAATGATGCCAGAATAATCAGGAACCATTTAAGCACTTGTTTAAATTGGATTTTCTTCCTTTTTTTTCTTTTAATTTTTTGCTTCAAAATTGAGTTTTCTTAATTCAAATAATAAGAAAAATAGCAGGGTGGATAATAGGTGTAAGTATACTTAACTCTGACCTGCGAAGATTAAAGTTAGTAAAAGGCAGATTACCCTTAAGATTTTAAGGAGTTAAGCTTTAGGCGGAATGTAAAAATCAAAAAGGTAGAGACATCGAAATATTGGAGAATATTCGATATAAATGATTTCAGCAACAATTGCAGATGAAACCGAAACTGCGGGAACAAAAAAACTTGATTGGCAACACTGGCAAGTACAAAACGGCGAACAATGGTCGGTATCGTTTTGATGGTTGTTGTTATTTGTGTTTTGGGATATTTCCGATTTATGCGTAGTATTATCCTTTAGTTCGTCAATGCAAGGATTTGCAGTGAGAACTAAAACAATAAAGGATAATATGTATGCAAGAATCTTCATATAGTATATTTAACGACAAATGTAATAAAAAGTTTATGCAACTGAATTGCAAAGTTATTATTTGTCGCAACTGGAGCAAATACCTTTTACCACCATATTGATTGTATTGAGTTTAAAATTCATTGGTAAATCAATTGTGGGAATAGAAATATCATTCAAACAATAAGTATGTTGACATTTGGTACAGAGAAAATGAACGTGCAAGTCTTCAGGATGGCATTGACAAGATTCTTTGCATAACGCATATTTTAGAGAGCCTGTGCCGTCGTCAATGCTATGGATTAGTTTGTTTTCTTCGAAAGTTTTAAGCGTTCGGTATAAGGTTGTTTTATCTGCGTTATCAAATTTCTGTTCTATATCTGCCAAACTGATTGCTCTATCCTGTTCGGTTAATACTTTTAAAACCAATTCACGCATTGCTGTTGGTTTTATGTTTCGCACTGTTAGTTTTTTATCGGTTTCTTTCATTTTTAAATTCTTTTCATTAATTTATATTTCAATAGGCTATATCCTATTCACGGAAGTGTGTGCGGTGGAAGAAAAGCATGTGTTTGGCAGCGAAGCGAGGCTTGTTTATAAAGTACAGACACTCACTTGCATTTGAGAGAAGGTGTATTTTTCTTTTCATATCGAGTAGAAAGTAGTTGTATTTTTTTTTGGGTTTGTCTTTTATGATGATAAATCTGTTATCTTAAGGTTTAAAATGCATTATTTTTGAATAAATAGGTAAGCGGTTTATTCCTCCAGTTTTGCTTAAACACTTTTTGAAATCTAGAAAACCATTTAAAACGTTTAAATTTAGATTAAATAGTGCATTTCTCATAATTAAAACACACTAAAGATATACATAATAAAAATTAGTTGTATTTGTTAAAAAAATAACAAAAGCAATCCTTTGGAGAAACCGAGGGTTTGAAAAATGTACATTAAATATCGATTAATCAATGACAAACTGATTCACCAAAAGGTTGGGCTTTGTGAATATTTTTCGTTTGTTTTAGATTTCTGTATAAAATTGTCCAAAAATTAACTAGCTCATGCAATTCTATTTTGTTTAGCTTTAGTGATAAATCGTTTAGGCTGCCGTTTAGTTTTGCTCTTGAAATCATAGTATTTAGCTTCAATTGCATCTCTAAATCAAAGATTGCGAAGAGTTCCTTGTAATATTTCGCAAGAAGTTGGTTTAATTGCTGTAAAATCCATCTTTAATATGTTTTTATTGAAGCCTAACTTTATTTCAATATATTACCACTAATATATTGAAATAAAGCATATTAATGGGTAATAATAGAAAAGCATTAACACGGAAATACGGTAAAATAGGAAGCGTAAAACAAGGTGGAAGATTTACTAAAAATCACTTTGTCGTAAATCCCCAAAAAAACACTGATGCCTTCAATGATTACACTCAAAATGACACATTAATCTTCCACGCCCTAAAGGATTTTACTCAATACAAAAGGGAACACAAATTATCTCTAATAGAATCTACTCCTCGATGGACGTTAACCGATAATAATGGAAATGATTTTGAGTGGGAAAACCAAAAGAGTTTTGAGACTAATTCATGGGATCACTCACGCAGATATGAAAGAATAAAAAAGGAGGATAAATCCAAGCTATCCCTTCTCAAATTTAAAGCACAGGCAGAGCTTGAATTAATGCTTGTTGAAGTAGAGGCTGAGTCATTACAAAAAGCATCGCACACCCCTAACTTTAACGGACAAACATTATTTGTTGAGGCAATGCAAAACAATTTCTCAAAAGCAATCTATCACACCAAACCATCCACAGAAAAATTGGCAAGAAGCTTTGGGATAGTAAGCCAGAATGAAGCCAAAGAGTTAACCGAACTTGCAGTTGTATATCAATCAAGAAACATTGTAGCATCAAGTGCCGATCCATTTCCACTATTGGTGCAATTATATCATTTACAACCCAATTTATCGCATCGCACATCTAATAGTATTGCAATGATGCAATACAGTACCCCTGCGCCCATTAGTTATTTATGCGGAATGTATGTGCGTTATAAATCCAAGAATGCTAGATACTATGAGCCAACCGCAGGAAATGGGTTATTGACTATTGCGCTACCCTATGAGCAGACCTTCGTGAATGAACTCGATAAAATGAGGATTAACAACTTGCACCGCCAACCATTTTTGGAAATCTCGGAAGATGATGCTTCAAAACTAAACAGTAAGTTACTGAAGAAATTTGATGGAGTCATTTGTAACCCCCCATTCGGAAAGGTTGATGACGTTTTAACCATTGATGGCTACAAAATTGGTGGATTAGAGCATTTGATAGCGATTAATACACTCAAATATATGAAGGATAATGGACGAGCTTCAATAATCGTAGGTGGTCATACAGAATATGAAGCCACGCCACGAGGAAAACATCTGTTTGTAAAAGGTGGCATTAACCGCTATTTTCTTAATTACCTCTATCAGTTTTATAACGTGGAAGACATCATACCCATAGATGGCCACAAGCTATACTCACGCCAAGGAACAGCATTCGATACACGGATAATTCTAATAAACGGTCGCAAAGAGTTACCTAAAGGATTTGCCTATAAAACACATGAGGAGCTAAGCGAGGTTATGACTGATTTTTATGAGTTGGAAAAACGGATTATGAAGTTGATTTTAAAATAAACCCCAAAATTTATGCAAGCACGAATTTTAATTAAAGCAACACCCAACGAGATACGAAAAAGCAATGTTCATATCTCATTAACCCATAAGCCTAACTTTCAACTATTCTCAAAGCTTATTGAATGGGGTTTTGTAAAGATTTCATCAAACGAAAAGATTTGGGAAGCCAAATTAGGCGATTTAAAGGAAAAGAGATGGGCTGTGTGGTCGTTTTACCTTAATCGCTTCGGATATAAACTCAGCGAAGGGTTAGGTGGTTTGGCGGGCACTTACATTCCCGCATCCGAAAAGGGAATGCTACTAGAAACGGTTATTCCTAATAGTATGGATTATGAAACCCATATCGCAATCCGTAAGGTGAGAGCTAAAATTGGAGGTAGCATTTTTGGGTACGTCAAAAAGAAACTCAAATATGCAACAGATCAGGAGTTGGAAACGGCTCTTGCATCGGAGCAAATTGATGCGGTGGCTTTAGCAATCTACAATATTGAGGAGCGAAAACAATCTATAATCCTAGCTGACCAGACTGGAGTTGGCAAAGGGCGTGTGGGTGCAGGACTGATGCGTTATGCCATAATGCAAAATAAAGTGCCAATTTTTATCACAGAAAAAGCCACTCTATTTACCGATTTCTTTAGGGATTTAAGAGATATATCCATCGATCAAAGCATTCCTCGTTTAGTCTCTTCAAAATTAATCGAACAACAAATCAAATACGATAAATGGGATGACTTGGACGATTCGGATAAAGAGACCTATGGCGATAAGGAGAGCTATGAACTTTATTGTGATGAGAACAAAATGGAGATGGTATCTAAGATGGAGAAGAACTCAAAATACCACACCAATGTAGAGAATCGTGTCGTACCATTTATCCTGAATAACAAAGAGACAAAATCGGCCATCAAAGGGGTGGAAGATGGTAAAGAGGTTATTTACTATGAAGCTATTGACAATAAGGATTTAAACAAACAACACATCTTAGAAAATTGCAATAACATCACAAAATTCAAGGATAGTTACGGCAATAATTACAACTGTATATTTGCTACTTATTCGCAATTCTCGAGTGATAAAAATGGCAAGAAGATGAGCTTTTTAGCTCGAAATATAGAAGGCAATATTCTAATTTTAGATGAAACCCATAATGCTGGAGGAATAGCTTCAAAGGTGGGTCAGTTTTTTCAGAGTGCTATTAAAAATGCTGAAGGAGTACTTTTTATTAGTGCCACTTTTGCCAAGCGTCCCGACAACTTTCCTTTGTTCGTTGAAAAAACCGTTTTGAGTGAGGCCTCGATGAGTTCTCTTGAATTTATCGAGGCAGTTAAAATGGGTGGTAATGCTTTGCAAGAGATTATATCCGCACAATTGGTTGCAGAAGGTCAATTGGTTAGACGTGAACGAACAAGCGAAGGCGTGATAACCAATGAGATTTTTTTAACGGAGCAAAAGGTAGCTCATTCAAAAATCTCCGACACATTTACTGAGATATTTCGAGACATTATTGATTTTCAAAAAGTCCATGTTAACAAAGCCTTACTCGATACCAATATAGCCAATCAGGAAGATGAAAGCTATGAAGGTAATATTGTTGACACCACAAAAGGAACGTCCGAGATAGGATTATCAAACACGCCCATCTTTTCTCGCACCTTCAATCTTATCAATCAGTTTCTGTTTTCTATTAAGGCTGATGCCGTTGCCGATTTAGCAATTAAGCATCTTAAGGAAGGTAGAAAGCCTGTGATAGCTTTCAGCTCAACTATGGGCTCGTTTTTAGGTGAGATGGGTAAGGTGGGCGATTATATTGATGGCGATTTCAGTAAGGTATTGGAGAAAGCTTTAGTGACTGCAATGAAGTTTACCGACACCAAAGCCGATGGGAGCAAAGAAAAAGGGATTCTTCAAATAGAAAGGCTTTCAAATCAGGGACAAGAGAAGTATAACGAAATCCTCGACAAAATTCACCGCTCAGCTATTGGGATTACCATATCACCCATTGATCACATTATTGAGAAAATAGAAGAAGCAGGATTCTCTGTGGCGGAAGTAACAGGGCGCTCTATTGGACTGAGTTTTAGAGATGGCAGAAAGCACCTCAAAGACAACAAGCAAGAAGCTGACCCTACGTATGGGCGTATTTACTCTATGGACAAACGCTTATCAGCTACCGATAAATTCAAGAAGTTTAACTACAATGAAGTGGATGTTTTGCTAATTAATCAAAGTGGTAGCACTGGTGCATCGGCGCAAGCAAAACCTTTTCCTCCGCAAGTGCCAAAAGAGAAGGTGAAGCAACGTGTTATGATTTTGTTGCAAAACGAACTCAACATCAATACGGAAATACAGAAGCGTGGAAGAATACATCGCACAGGTCAAATAATGACCCCTATCTACAATTTGGTTTGCTCCGAAATACCTGCCGAAAAGCGTTTGCAAATCATGTTGCAATCAAAACTCAAATCGCTTGATGCAAACACCACATCTAACCAAAAAACTAATAAAGATGCAGTTGGAAGTGTAGTGGACTTTATGAATAAGTACGGTGATATTTGCGTGAAGGACTTTATGGACGAAAATCGTGAAATCCATAGAATGATTGGGCGACCACTATCGGATGAATCCAAACGAAAGAATGACGATAACTTTCTGGATGACGAACTAAGTGTGGAAGGAGCAAGTCAGAAATGTTCGTCTCGAGTCGCAATTTTACCTGTGTTCATGCAAGAGCAATTTTACGATGGTGTGATGCAAAGTTTTCTTGAACTTGAGGTGCGCAAAAAAGCTTCAGGAGATTGGGATTTAGAAGTCCAAGCACTCGACCTTCAGGCAGAAACAAAGTCAATAGATATTGCTAAGTCTGGAAGTGGTGGTGATTCATTATTTGGCAAAGAGACCTTGAAAGAGTTATGTGAAGTAAATAACCTCGATAAACCCTATTCATTCGAACAGGTAGCATCTATTATTGAAAAATATCGAGCATGGCACGAAGGTAAATCGCCCAAAGAAATAAACGATTTATACAAGCAAAAATGTAAAGAACATTACGCTACCTTAATTGAGCTTGAGAAGAAAAAGGCATTAGAGAAAGCCTCCAAGGATATTGCAAACATAACCTCTGAAGGCGACTATAAAAGAATCTCTAAACAGATTGAAAAAGGTGAATGGCAAGATGGTGATGAGACTTTAGAGGAATATGAGAAGCGTAGGAAAAATCACATCCAAACAACTGCCAATGAGAAATTTGGTCAGTTTAAAGAGAAATCAGAGAAGCAGCTCTTCCGAACTAATGACTTTTTAGGGCGATATACTGTTGGTTCATCTTATGGAATAACCTCTAAAATGCACCAACCTCACTATGTGTTTCTAGGCGTGTATATTGATTTGAAGTTGCGAAACCCCTTTGCACCAAGCCGTATTCGCTTCAAATTTGCAGTTTGCAATTATCTAAGAAGTGTTGAGTTCTCTTTAACCAAAGAGGAATCAGCCGATCTAAATGAAATCACATTTGACCCTCGAATCCAACTAGTTTGGTTCAATAGTGATAGTTGGAACAATGTAAGTAAGCTAAGTCAATTAGATAGAGTTGATCGAGCGATATTAACTGGTAATATCCTACAATCTTTCATCGAAGTCAAAGGCAAACTTATAAGCTACACCTGTAAAGATGGTAGCATTAAGAAAGGTATTTTATTAGATTCATTGCGTGACGAGGAAGGAAGCGACACGGCTCTAAAATCATACATTTCAACCCCAATAACTCGGTGTTACGATTATATTGAGAATACAAGTGTGGATAGCAATATCATACTTCAAGATGAGATGCAAATCCACGTCTCAAGATACAGTTATTTGTTAAGAGTGGCGAAAGGTAGTAAGAATCAAAAATACTTTCTAAACCCCAAATTAATTGCTCTAGCAGAATCAGAAGATGGATTTAATTCGAGCGGTCAACACATGGTTGCTACTATTGACAAAGCTAAGTTGATAAAGTTAGTTGAGACACTTTCTGAACTTAAAGTGAAGGTAAATATCCCTAAAGCACAGTATAGCCGATATTTTAATGCTGAAGTATCTGAAAGTACTAAAACAGCAGATGAAACTAGAGCAGAATATGAATTTGATGAGGATAGAATAACCTACAAACAAAGGATTGAAGCCCAGCGCAAAAGGATTTCGGAAAAGCCTCAAAAATCAAGTTCAAATCTATCACTTCTAAAGCTAAAAGCTGAAGCTGAACTTGAGATGATGGAAATGGAGATGAGTTTTTAATCCAATATTAATTGCTAAATACGACAAAATGATAACAGTAGAAAATTACATCGAAGACGTTAATCGTTATAATGTTGCAATTCCAGAGGGCTTTAAAAGTAGTGATGCAATGATGCACGAGTATCACAAAGAGCTTGAAAAGTATGGCGAAAATGAAGCCGTAATAGAAACAAGACCAACGGCTGAAAAGTATGTAAAAATGCTTAATGCGTATTTGCTGAAGAATGAATTTGAGTTTAAAGAGAAAACAACGTCTAAGCCATCCTCCAAGACTGTATCTACCACAAAGCTGAATGCAAAGACAACAAAAAAGGTTGTTAAACACGAGCCTAAAGAGAAAACAATAAAAACGCCTAAAGTGGTAGTAAAACCACACAACATGGTCGATGAGCTTCCAATAGAGATTCGGGTATTCTCACGATATTTAAAGTTTCACGGAAAGATTGTAACCGTGAAGCAACTCAAACAGTTGCTCCTTAATATGGCTCGAAGTGCGAAGAAGGGGCTTATCACAAAATCAAGTCCATATAAGAATGAGTGGAATCAGATTGGGGCTGAAATGAATGAAACGCTTGTTTCAACCGACATTAATAAAACCACGATTGACTA
>JAYVSA010000046.1:0-8024 GCA_043775765.1 Breznakibacter sp.
CCAAACACTAGTTTTTCTCTAAAACCTGTTTCTGGGGCCACCGTTGTTTTTAACGATTTTGCCAGTGTGAAAGATTTAGCTGCTGTCCAAGTTCCAACATAGGCAGGTGAATTATCATCATCTTTACTGCAAGAAGTAAATGAAGCAATAACAATTGTTAAAAACGCAAGACTTAATAATTTTTTCATGTTTTAGTTTTTTTAAAATTAATAATGTTTAATTTATTTGGGTCCACCGTAAAACTAGGTTAAACGATTTCGGTGTAATTATAACCAAAAAATTAATATAAACAAACTAGACTGATTTTTTTTCATTCTAGTTGAATGCAATTAACTATGGATAAATGGAGGGGGTGCCGGCAGGTGGCGTCTCAAGCACTTATGACGTCTGCCTCTTAATTTCAAATCTCATGTCTCATCGCCACTAGGCCGTCGGGTTGACCACACCACGTTACAGGCTCATCACCAAATGTGCCAACTTCAACGTTCAATGTGCCATCTTGAATGTTGAATTCGATAAGTTCAACATTCAATCTCACGAATTCAATGTTGAATGTGCCTCCTACAATGTTCAACTTGCCAACTTGAACATTGAATATACCTCCGTCAATGTTGATGTTGGCATATTCAATGTTGATGATGGCACATTCATCGTTGACTTTGCCATTGTTGGTGATGAAACCCTAAAATCCATCTTTAAAAATCCGCCAACCACTCCTTTTGGCTCTGCGTGCCCCTCTTTTTTCTTTATTTCCTTCCACCCCGCACCTCCAGAATTAGCCTCCGTTAGTAATACAATATTCAAACAGATTACATCTTTATTTCTGAAAATTTCACAAACTCAAAAACAATATCCACCGCTACTTGTTTAAAAATGATATTTCCCTAATATGACACAATTAGTCATATAGAGAAGTATAACCTAGACAGTGCATCATAAATTTAAATCATTAGTAATAATCTAATTTAAAATTTATGAAAAAAAAAATTACTCTTTTTGTGCTTCTTTTTGTGGCACTATTAACAACTCAAGCGCAAAACAACGCCTTAAGTTTTGATGGAAATAACGATTACGTCACCCTGCCAACTAATCCGGCTCTAGATTTTGCTGGCTCATCTTCACTCACCGTTACTGCGTGGGTTAACCCAACAGGTGCAACGACCCCTATTTACACTAAAAGAGCCAACAACTCTGGCGATTTACAAATTAACTTTAGTGCTGGAAGCAAACTTTTATTGGGTTTTGACCAGTATAACGTTAATGGATGGCAAAATATGAGTTCCAGTGCAGTAATTCCGCGCAACCAGTGGACTCATGTTGCGTTTACTCTTGAAGGTGGAGTCGTTAAAATTTACATCAATGGTGTTTTTGACAGCAGCATAACGCTAGATGCTGATAGAGCTAACACAACGGCTTCTACTGGCACAACATCCATTGGGGGTTACGGATTATTGTCGGATAATGGGTTGCAAAAGCTAGACGAGGTTTCAATTTGGAACAAAGCGCTTAGTGAAAGTGAAATTGCAGGCTGCATGACTAATGCTATAGCTGCACCTACTTCTGAAGCAAATCTTGTTGCCTACTATAAATTCAACCAAGGCACAGCTTATGGCGATAATAGTTCTGTATCATCGGTTGTAGATGCATCGTCATTGAACTTAGATGGTTCGTTTAACAATTTCTCATTATCGGGTGGTACGTCAAACTTTGTGGGCTATGTTGCAGGCGCACAAACAGTGTCTACAATTAGTGCTTCAAATGTTAGTCACTACACGGCCGACGTTACCAGTGAAATCACTGTATTAGGTAGTGATGCCATTGTTGAACGTGGTGTTTGTTTTAGATCTAATGACTATCCAACTGTTAACGATGGACACTTTTCTGAAACGGGCGTTTTCGCTAAAGGACAATATTCAATTCATTTAACCGGACTATCGAGCAATAGTAGCTTCAAAGCCAGAGCCTATATTATCTCGTCTGTTGGTGAAGTTACCTACGGTGATACAATTGGAATTAAAACGCTCTCAACCGATTATTATCCAACAGGAAGTATGGTTGGACAAACTTGGGACTACAATACTGTAGTTGCAGAGAATGATGGTAAATATTACAATTCAACAACAGGTAAATGGGGTTGCGTTATTGATGATGCCTCATTAGTAGGAGCTACTTACAGCATTGGAGATGCGTATGATGGTGCTTTTGAATTTTTCATTGGCGTAAGCGACAGTGTTTATACCGAAGGCGGATCTGGTTATATCAACAACAATAATAATCCATTGATTGTTATAAATGCTGCACCAGCTCTAAAAAGCGCAAACACTGCAACCCTCGATACTGTTGGTACTACAATCTACTTACCAGAACAATTGATTGATGGTCTTTATGTATCAAAATCATATTTCTTTAGTACTACTGAACCAGTTGTAAGAACCCTATACAAAGTTCGTAACCCATCAACCGATCCAATCTCAACCGTTGTAGGAACTTATACCAACATGGGTTCTGATAGTGAAACGGTATTAGCAGGTAGTTCAACGGGTGAAGCAACTCTTTCTGATGCCGACCGTTGGATGATTTCAACAGATAGCATTGGTTACGATAATGGCGGTGACCCTATTAATACATGGGTTCGTTTTGGTCCAGGTGCTGTGAACTCTACCCCTCTTTTTGGCATGAAGCCTGAAAAAGGTTCAGAGGATTATCAAGATACGATACCTGTAACAGTGCCAGCAAATGATTATGTTCTTGTTATGCAATTTAACCGTTTGGATAGTACTGTGGTGTCGGCGCAAAATCATGCAACCACATTCGATACAGCTGATGGTATTAATAATGCGGGTTATTTAACAGGACTTTCGGCAGAGGATGTACTTAAAGTTGCTAACTGGGATTTATCAGCTATTATTGTCCCTACAAAACTAGCAACAGAACATACATCAAACGCCATTTCTATCTATCCGAACCCTGCCACTGAAGGTTTTACGGTTGAAGCTGGCAACACAGCATCGCTCTTAACCATTTCCAACATTGTAGGTAATATTGTTTTATCGGAACAAGTTAGTGGTAATGCGTACATCAACATAAGCAACTTACCTAAAGGAACTTATATTGTGATGGTTGGAGGAAAACTAACCAAATTGATAAAGAAATTGTTCTTAAGAAAATAAGAAAAATAAGAAACCCCCTCTAAGGCTAAAATCTTAGAGGGGGTTTTGTTAATTAACGTGAGTTCGATGTTGCTGTCAGGTTTTTAATTTCACCGCGCGTGAGGTGCAGAGCGAGAAACCCCGCAGCTCACGGTGTGGAGCTTGTCGGAGCACGGTGAGCGAGGAGTTGAAGCGGCGAACCGACAGCTGGGGCGAAGAGATAAGTAATTAGAAATAGCGTAGAAATACGTTGTGAATAGATATTTGCCCCAGCTGGCACGCCAAAAAAAGGAATGCATAATTTCATCGTCGGGTGAATGGACTTAAAAGCTGCCTTTTTAACCACGCAATGAAATCGCGCGGTAGCACTAAAAAAATAACTATTTTTGGGTGGATGTAAAAATGGATGTTATGCAGATTGCGATAATTGATTTGGGTACGAATACGTTTAATTTGATGGTGGCCGAGACACGGGGCACATCGTACGATATTTTGCTGGAAGATAAGTACCACGCCAAACTGGGCAAGGGGGGAATTAATAATAATATGATTTTACCCGAGGCTATGGAACGTGGGCTCGATGGGTTGAGGCATCATATAAATACGCTCACGCGCTACCAAGTGGAGCGGGTTCACTGTTTTGCCACGGCGGCTATAAGAAGTGCCAAGAACGGGCAAGAGTTTGTGCAGCGTGTGAAACAGGAGCTTGACTTAGACATTTTGGTGATTGACGGTCAACGAGAGGCTGAACTTATTTACGACGGCGTGAAGCAGGTGTTTCCAATGAGCAATGAACATGTTCTTATTTTAGATATTGGGGGCGGCAGCAACGAGTTTGTGGTGGCCAACAAAGATGGTGTGAAATGGAAACATAGTTTTAACTTGGGCGTGGCGCGTTTGCTCGATAGGTTTAAGCCGAGTGACCCTATTACGGACGAGGAAATTGCACGGGTGGAGGCTTATTTTGAGATGGAGTTGCAGTTGCTTTTTGAGTCGGTAAAGGGTTTTGGTATTACCCGATTGGTGGGTTCATCGGGATCTTTCGACACACTGGTTTCGGTGATTGCGGGAAAGTATCATCCACATTTCGACGCCGTGAAGAGCACCTCGTTTGAGATATCAATGGAGCGCTACTTGGAGGTGCATAACGAGTTTTTGAAATCGACCTTGGAGGAGCGCCGTGTGCTTAAAGGAATGGATGTTCAACGTTTGGAGCTTATTGTTTTGGGCTCTATGTTTATAAACTTTGTGGTGAAGCGCTTGGGTTTAACGCACATTCATCAGGTGTCGTTTGCGCTTAAAGAGGGTGCAATTTTTCAGTTAATACAGAACTAAGAATCTATAATAATGGCTAAAGTATTGGTAATTGACGATCAGAAATCGATTCGGAACTCGCTGAAGGATATTCTGGAATATGAGAATCATGAGGTTGTTTTGGCCGAAAATGGGGCGCAGGGCCTTGAGGAGTTCGATAAGGGCAAGGTGGAGTTGGTGCTGTGCGACATAAAAATGGAGGGGATGGATGGCATTGAGGTGCTGATGAATATTACTGCCAAAGCCATGGATGTGCCCGTGATAATGATTTCGGGGCATGGAGATATTGATACTGCGGTGGAGACGATAAAAAAGGGAGCTTACGATTTTATTCAGAAACCGCTCGATTTGAATCGGTTACTCATAACGGTAAAGAATGCGCTTGAGAAGACGGAGCTGGTAACGGAAACCAAGGTTTTGAAGCGTAAAATTGCTAAGTCGTATGAAATGGTGGGCAGCTCGGAACCTATTCTGCGAGTGAAGGAGATGATTGAGAAGGTGGCACCTACCGATGCGCGAGTGCTGATAACGGGGAGCAATGGCACAGGCAAGGAGTTGGTTGCTAGGGCTTTACATGAGAAGAGCAACAGGGTGGCGGGTGCTTTTGTGGAGGTTAACTGCGCCGCTATTCCGTCGGAGTTGATTGAATCGGAGCTTTTTGGTCACGAGAAGGGCGCTTTTACATCGGCCATAAAACAGCGTTTCGGTAAGTTTGAACAGGCCGATGGCGGTACTATTTTCTTAGACGAGATAGGCGATATGAGCCTGGCAGCACAGGCTAAAGTGCTGAGGGCTTTGCAAGAACGTGTTATTTCTAGAGTTGGTAGCGACAAAGATATAAAGGTGGATGTGCGCGTTTTGGCTGCCACCAATAAAAACCTTCAAGAGGAAATTGCCAAGGGTAATTTTAGAGAAGATTTATACCACCGCTTAAGCGTGATTTTGATTCATGTGCCGAGTTTAAACGAGCGTAGGGAAGATATTCCGCAGTTGACAGCTTACTTCTTGGAGCTCTTGTGCGGCGAATTGAATATGCCTTTAAAAACTATTGACGATGAGGCTATTAACGCGCTTCAATCGATAACCTGGACGGGCAATATACGAGAGTTTAGAAATGTAATTGAACGTTTGATTATATTGTGTAGCAACAACATAACCGCTGCCGACATAGACCTTTACGCCAAACCCCTAAGCTAATGACCACACGCACGGAGAGTGACTTTTTGGGAACAATGCAAGTGCCTGCTCATGCGCTTTATGGCATTCATTCGATGCGCGCCAAGGAGAACTTCTTGTACCATAAACCGTTTCATATTGAGTGGTATAAGGCCGTTGGACTTGTGAAAATGGCGGCCTACCAAACTTACCGCAACTACAAAAGTGGGGTTATGGAGAAGTTTGGCTCTTTGCCATCTCAGTTTCGTTGGATAGATGATAGTCACCTCCATGCTCTTGAGGCTTCTGCTTTAGGTGTCTCGGGTGGTGAAATGTTTGAGCACTTCATTGTATCGGCACATCAGGGTGGAGCTGGCACAAGTATTAACATGAATATCAATGAAATAGTAGCCAACATGGCGCTTCAAAAATTGGGACTCAATGCTGGAAATTATTCGGTTATTGACCCTATTAATGATGCCAATATTTTTCAATCGACCAACGACGTAATACCAACCGCTTTGCGTGTGGCTACCATGTTGCTGCTCAAAAATTTGGAGCAGAGTATCAATAGTCACCGCCAGCTTATAGAGCAGCATGAAAATGGTTACAGAAACGTTATACGGCAGGGTTACACGCAAATGCAAGCCGCCGTACCATCAAGCTACGACAAGCTTTTGAGTGGTTATAACAATGCGCTTTCGCGCGACTGGTGGCGGGTTTCGAAGTGTTTGGAACGCATTAAGGAGGTTAATTTGGGCGGAGGCGCTATTGGCACTGGCCTTTCTATTCCTCGTTTCTATATTATGACGGTGGTGCAGCAGTTGCAACAAATTACAAACTTGCCTATTTCGCGCAGTGAGAACATGAGCGACACCACGTCCAATCTCGACTCGTTTGTGGAGGTGCACGCCATGCTAAAAGCTCATGCTGTGAATTTGGAGAAGATGGTGAGCGACCTGCGTTTATTGGCCTCTGATATTTTTGTAAATCGCGAGGTGCAACTACCTCAAAAACAGGTTGGTAGTTCTATAATGCCCACAAAAGTGAATCCCGTTATTGTAGAGTATGTGGTTTCGTGCGCGCAACACGTTTATGCCAATGATGAGATAGTAACGCGCTTGGCATCCATGGGTTGTTTGGATTTGAATGCCTATTTACCTGCCATTGGCGATGCGTTGCTCGATACCATAAAATTGCTCATCTCCATGAATAACACCCTTGAGCGAAATCTCTGGACGGATTTTAAAATCAACAGCTTAGATTCATCTACAACCCTCTTTCACAACCCCACCATTACCACCGCTTTGGTTGGTAAAATTGGCTATAACGCCTCGGCACAGCTGGGTAAACTAATGGTTTCTCAGCATATTTCGGTGTTGGAAGCCAATAGAATATTGAACTTCTTACCCCAAGATGACCTTTTAGCACTCTTGGAGCCAAGTAACTTGTTGGAAATGGGTTTTGTGTTGGGATGAGAAGTGAGCTAACCACAAAAAAAAATCACATACTTGCCTTACTCCCCTCTTTTGGAGGGGCTGGGGGAGGTCTTAATCTCAAATAACGCTATTCTTTACATCTAATTTAAAGAGTTAGGAGATGGGGCTGCGTGGGTTCTGTTTACTTATAAGGAACCATGGCTGGCTTACCAAAATCGAATGTAGGTAAGCCAAAATCGGTGGTGGAACTGGGGTTAAACTTAAGCACATTCATCCCCTCTGAAGGAATGATAGGATAATAAGCCAACGATATTTGGAAAGTAGCAAAACTTAGATATTCATTTTTTATCAACACACCCAAACTAAATTGCGAGTATACGTGGCTCTCTCTAAAACCACTCGTATTGTTCCCCAACACTCCAAAGGAGCTTATTAGATAAGGTCCAAAGCGAAAACCCAACACTTTCCACGGTGAATAAAATTGCGACTGCAAGGTGCACATCATTCGTTGCGTTTGAGCATTCGATACCGTGTTAAAACCACGTATTCCGTTGGCATCATTGATATTGATCGATTCGGTTGAAAACCTATTAAAGCCCAGTGTTGCCTGAGGTTTTGCAAATTGCCTAAACTTCCAATTGCCCAAAACCAGCAGATTTGTAAAATAGTTCACCTCCGCCACTAGAACCGACTGCTCAGCGTGTGAATTTCTAATAAAAGAGCCATACTCAAAGTTCGCACTCACATAGCCTGCCCTAAAAAAGCGCCCATGTGCCAGTCGCAACCCCAAGTAAAGCCGCTCGGAATTGTTCTTATACTGATAGCCACCCGTTAACCCAACCACACTTCCCACTGGAATATCTTCCACTACACCATAGTTAAAAACATACTTGCTTCTTACGAACTGACGAGATGAAACGCCAACACCCATCAATGGCATCCGTTCATTGGAATATATCTGCACCGA
>JAYVSA010000047.1:0-7399 GCA_043775765.1 Breznakibacter sp.
AATTCAAAAAAACCAGCAACATTAAAAAGTTCCATGTCAAAAAGCTTTATACTTTCTGGCGAAATTAAGTTTTCCATTGTGAATTTTATTTATATGCAATAATTTTTCTTTTAACAAATTGTATTTCAAGTCTTTAAACAACAATGCCACACCAATACAGTATTTACTCACGCCATCGGGGTGAATGCCCATCTGTTTTAACAACGAAATAACCAAAGGCTTGTTGGCTCCACCACCATGCTTAATCTCTGCAATTCCAAGTAGAGGTAGCCCAACATGGTTCTCCTTGGAGGCAAACGAAATATCGTAATCGAGTGTAATACGAGCATCCATACTCCTACTAACCAACGTTATACGATAAAATTTATTCGTTAAGGCACTTTGAATATGATGAGCGCGCATTTGTGTTTGCTGGTGCAAAAAAGTATCGGAAATATCGTTTAATATATGTTCGTTATTGTTTGCTATTCTACTCTTTGTAGTGCGCGACTTATTGTTCTTAAACTTAACTTCAAAAAAACTATCCCCACTTACTTGGTACTCGCGGTGTCTGACCTTAAATCTGTTGTACAATCCATTAACATGACTTAGGTAAAGTTTGAAATCAGGAGTATCAAAATAGGTTGTGCGATAAGGCATGGAGCGCATTTCATTAATCTCAAGCACCGAATAATCATGTTTACAACGCTCAAGAATCAATGGAATCAACTCCACATCGAAATGAAATTTGGTGTCAATTCTATTCATAAAACCCACAGAATCAATCTCCTTAAGGGTAACTGATTTATATGATTTTAAAATGGAATCAATATTTTCGTGCATATACTTATTAAAAACAGATTCTTAATTGGCAAATTGATAAACGTAGCTTTTCTTACTTTTTACCTTACCATTGCTATAATAAACAATCTTTTCTGTCTTTAGCCCGTTCAGATAGGTATATGCAAACACCTTATCTGTGGTACCATTGGCCTTCAAATAGGTTTCTCTAATCTTATTTCCGCTGGCATCATACTCGTAGGTAATGTGACTCTTTATTTTTTCATCTTTGTCATATTCAATCTCTTCCAAAATATTATTTTGAGCGTCGAATTTGGTAAAAGCCTCCTTCGTCTTAGTACCCTGTTTGTTATCTTCGAAGTTCTCTTCAAAAACAGTTACACTCCTTACGTTTAACTTTGCATCGATTACTTTCTTCTGGCCATTGCACACAAATGGAGTTGTTGAAACAATCAGAATAAGAGCACTTTTTATAAAATAATTCATATTCATTACAACTAATTTATTTTTTATCAATATGCATATCACTCATAACTTCAACCTGCAAATCCTTAGTTATGACAACATTTCTAGAAGCAACCAATTTTTCAGTGGCTCCCGATCGATCATCAGAATAGGCGTAAATAAAATAATTCCCTTTTATTAGATTTTTGAACTCGTAAACACCCATATAGTTGGTTCTAACCCGAATATCGTCGGCCAAATGGTTTTCGTAAACCAAATAGACTTCTTGTTCCTGAGCTGGACCTACATCTTTAAGTTCTGTGAAATCGGCCTTGTAATTATGAACAATAATCTTTCCCGTGATAGTAGCGGTTCCATCATCAATCTTGATTGATTTATCAGTCATCAAATCGCCTAACGATTGAGTATCACCATCAGAACCAATATTCACATTCACAACAATAGGAATCTTTTCAATGGTTTTTCTGGTTTTATCCTCCGAATAGTAGAAAATAGTATAATTCCCTTTCTGCAAATAATTAAACTCAAAGATACCATCGTAATTAGTCTCAACTTTATCATCAACACTTCCATTTCCGCCGTAAGTAATATAAACGTCTTTTTTAACAGCTGGCAACTTACTTTGCAACACTTTAAAACTTTCGTCGTAAGTTTGTTCAACAACTCGTCCTGTAATGGTTGATTCCCCTCCCTCACCTTCATGCTTACTACATGAAATAAGCATAAAACAAGTAATTCCAATTAGTATAAAACTTTTCATAGAAACTATATTAACATACAAATAAAGTGATTCTCAAAATGTTTAACCTTTTAGAGTAAAAAATTAATCAATCCTGTTGAGGTGCGCAAATTAGTAAAAAAATGAGAAAGTTTTTATTTATATGTTAAAATTTTACACAAATAGGATTTAGCATAAATTTAGTTGTTGAATCTGGGTTTAAATATCCGCTAAGCAAAAAAGGTTGCTTCCCAAAAGAGAAACAACCTTTAATTATTAATTACAACTAACCATTACAATCAAGAATAATGATTATAACTTAAGTTAAAGTCTATTCATTTACATCCCTATTTATGAGGATTTACATTAATCATCACAACAGGAGAAAACGTTTCAACAGTTGTAGGAACGCCAGAGCCAACAGTTGGAAAAGAATGAATGCGAATATAAGCTATTGAACTTACGCCCACTGGGAATTTAAAAGGAGCCGCCTTTAAAAAAGTATTTAAGGCACTATTCTTTATTGCCAATTTAGCTTTGGTACCAACATTTGTCATCACAGTAACAGCATTTTTGTAAGTAAGTGAATCAAAACCTGCCGTAGTAGACATCTCTAATAAACTTGTTGTAGCGATGTTAAGATTAAAATCAGCCTCGTCAAAAATAACAGATGTCGAATCGTTATCAACTAACGTTGTTAAAACGATTGGCGCATTTGCAATTGGTGCAGTAATTAAAGGTGCTACAATAGCACTCTCGTCCAAAATAGGTTTTTCACCCTCTTTTTCGCAACTTGTAATCACCACTAATAAGGCAAAAAGCGAAAGAAGAATCTTTATATTTTTCATATTTTTCATAAAATAAAAAGTTATTAATAACCAGCGTTTTGCTTAATGTTTGTATTTGCAACAACTTCAGCAGCAGGAATAGGGAACAAATTGCGTGAAGCATCAACTGCCTGACCAGTTTGTGCAAAACCTTTCCATTGCCATTTGTAAGTACCATCAGTAAATTGACCAAAACGGATTAAGTCGGTACGACGAGTACACTCCCAATATAATTCACGTCCGCGTTCATCTAAAAGAAATGGCAATGTTAACTGAGAATCTGTAATGTCTCCACTAACACCAGTTCCTTTATAAGCTCTTGCTCTCACAATATTAACATCTGACAGCGCCGCAGCTCTATCTCCATTACTACGAAGAGTAGCCTCAGCACGCGTTAAATAAGCATCTGCTAAACGAAATACAGGCCAATCAGTAGAAGAAAAGTCAGAGTTATAATTATCGGCAGGTGTACCATCAGATTTTACATTCGTAAATTTACGAACTCCAAATCCATCTGTGAAACTAGAAGTGTTAGTAATATCCCACTTTACAAGTTGTTGCAACCAAACACGCTTGTCTTTAACAACAGAGAAATAAGTATCACCAACAATTGGTTTTGGTTTGGCAGCAGGATAAGACTTAACAATAGCATTTGCAATAGTATCAACCAAGATGTTCATAAAATCTTTAGTCGTTCTATTACCTCCCCAACCACCACCAATACCAGCTTCAGCTGCACTCATTCCTGGACCAACAGAACTATGAATGATAAATGAAACGGCACCGTAGGTTGTAGAATATTTACCATCATTATTAAAAGAGAAGATAATCTCTTTACTCTTATCATTGTCAGCTGAAAAGTTTAAACGATAGTTATCTTCAAGAATATAACCCGCATCAATAACTTTATTGCTATAGGCAATACAATCAGCATTTCTATCAGTACCAACATAAACATTGGCATTCAAATACAAACGAGCTAGTAACATCCAAGCAGCAGCTTTATCAGCTCTACCATACTCAAAACGAGGTTCACCCAAAGAAGTTTCTATAGACTTAAGTTCACCTTCAACGTAAGCAAATAACGCAGCACGTGAAGTTTGCTTAGGAAAGAATTTACCAGGCTTGTCAGCTTCGGTAATAAACGCAGGGTTACCAAACATATCAATTGCATGATAATAAGCTAGGGCACGTAAAAAACGAGCTTCTGAATTCATCTTTATAGTTTCAGGATCACTATTACCAGCGGTGTTACGTATAAACTCATTACAAATAGATACTGTATAGATAATTCTGCTATACATAGCGCCGATATACACAAGACTTGGAGACCATGTTTGGTAATGTAAATCCTTAATATTCTCATCACCCCAAGCACACACAACTTCATCAGTTGTAAGTTCTTGCATATTAAAGAGAGATCTGGTATAAACACCAAAACCACCATTTATACCCGCAATATCAACATCACCGTCATTACCACCATTTTGTCCAGGTTGAACAAAGGAAGCATAACATTTTGCCAAACTCTGAATTGCCGCTCCTGGTCTATCAGCTATTGCTGAAGACACAAGGACATTCGGATCAATAGGCTCTAGGTTCAAATCATTTACGCACGACGTCATAAATAACGACACGGCAATCAATCCACCCGTTAAATATTTATATGTTTTCATATATACTCTTTTATTTTAAATTATAAATCTAAACTTAATCCAAGTAAGAAAGTACGAGGACGAGGATATTGATTATTGTCAATACCATTGTCAACCTCAGGATCTAAACCAGAATATTTTGTGATAACAAATGCATTTTGTACAGTAAAGCTTAAATGACCACTTAATTTATCGGTAAAGATCTTTTTAAACTGATAACCCGCAGTTATGTTGTCCATTCGGAAGAATGAAGCATTTTCAACCCAATAATCTGAATATGCTTGATCGTTGTTAAACTTAGTAGTTAAAACAGATGTACTCATATTTTGCCAGAAACTATTTTGGTATAAAGCTTGGTTATTAGCACCAGCTGCTGTTGCATTATAAACATAATTACCAATATTCAAGCGTCCGGCAAAAGAACAGTCGAAATTTTTATAAGTGTATCTTGCTGTAATACCCATAGTGTAAGGTGCTGTTGGACTTTTGTAATGGTAGAAATTATTATAGTTACCTATTACGTTTCCACCTAAACCTGTTTTATCAACATAAACTCCTTCAATTGGATTACCATTAGCACCATATACTTGTTGAGCAACAAAAAACGAATTTCTTGCGTAACCAACACTATGCATTTGTATATTACCTCCTGTTTGAATACCTCCTGTTGGAACACCAAGATATGCAGCATCTTCTGTTAATAATAATTTAGTAATTTTGCTTTCATTGTAAGCGAAATTAAATCCTACCATTAAAGTCGATTTACTTGTAGAAATAGGGCGAACATTGATACTAAACTCAGCACCATTATTTTCTAAACTACCAACATTGGTCATCATGTGATTAGAGAAGTTACTACCATTTGGAATGGTAACGTCATTTAACAAGTCATCTGTTGTTCTTTTGTACCATTCAATTGAACCAGTGATACGATCATTGAAGAAACCGTAATCAAGACCAATGTTTTGAGTTGTTGTTGTTTCCCATTTGAGACTAGGATCATATCTTTCTGGTCGTAAAGTAGGATAAAAGGTATTACCAAATTGGTATTGAGCTGGCTCTGTAGATACTTTATATTTCCCAAGATAAGGAAAGTCATCTGCAGTTGCATCATCAACAGTCAAGTTTTGCTGACCTGTTTTACCCCACCCTAAACGCAATTTCAAATCAGAAAGAAACTCGACATTGCTAAGGAATGATTCTTCGTTAATTTTCCAAGCAAATGCTGCAGAAGGAAATAAACCCCAACGATTATCTTTGCTAAATCGAGACGATCCATCTTGACGAACAGTAGCAGTGAATAAATAACGCTGCATAAATGTATAGTTTAAGCGACCAAAGAAAGATACGATAACATTTTCGGTTAATTTAGGTAACTCACGCACTTTTAATGGATGCCCTGCATAAACAACATTCGCATATCTATTGTATGTTTCATAATGGTGTTTTTGCCAAGAATAACCAGCTGTAAAATCGAATTTGCTTGAAATACCTTCAGCTTCTTTAACATAGTTAAGATAAAAATCTAACAATTGAGTATAACCTTTAGAGGTGAATGAATCGTCTCTACCTGGCCCAGAACGTCTAGTCGAAACAAGTGATGTATCAGCTCTATTATGTCCTTCAGTAGAGAATATATCCATAGAAGTATTTAAATTTGCATGCAAATCAGGTAAAAATGGCATCTTATAGTCCAGTTGAATATTTCCCATACCTCTTTTAACCGTAGACTTGTTGTCTGTTAAGTTAATTTGTGCAAGAGGGTTTGTAGTTGCCATTTCATTGGCATCATCATTAGGAGCACCAGGACCTGTAGCGATTGTAGTCCAAGATGTATACCCATTGTATCGAGTATTTCCATTCATTACAGGTTGAGTTGGATCATATCTATTTGCATTACCAACAGCTCCTGATTCCCCAAAATTATTTTCAGTAAGTGAACCTTTTGCGTTTACATTAACCTTTAAGTTATCATCAAAAAACTTTGGATCTAACGCAACAGAAGCAGTATAACGCTTTAAGTCTGTATTTTTCAAAATACCTTCTTGATCAGTATAACCTACAGAAACACGGTAAGGTGTTTTGAACTGTGATCCTGTAACGCTAAGATTATGATCATGAGAAATAGCTGTTCTATAAATCTCCTTTTGCCAATTAGTATCAGAGTTACCCAACGCAGCAAGAGCAGTAGGAGTAATATTATTGGTTCCAACTTGAGAGTTAGCTAATGCTTTATATTCGGTTGCATTTAAAACATCCATATAACCTTCTGGTGTACTCACTGAAGCATTACCGGAATAGTTTACTTTCATCTTTCCATCAACAGAACCCCTCTTTGTGGTGATAATGATTACACCGTTAGAAGCTCTAGAACCATAAATAGCAGTAGCAGAAGCATCTTTAAGTACTGTAAATGACTCAATATCATTTGGATTAACTGTAGACAATGCATTAGCTGAACCCGCAATACCTGAGTTATCCATAGGAACTCCATCAATTACAATAAGAGGATCATTACTCGCATTAAGAGAAGAACCTCCACGTATACGAATTTGCGAACCAGCTCCTGGAGCGCCATTACTAGAAGTTATAACAACACCTGCACTCTTACCAGAAAGCAGTTCTTGCGGTGAAGTAATAGCACCTTTATTAAAATCTTTTGAACTGACTGTTGAAACAGCACCTGTAGCATCTTTCTTCTTTACAGAACCATAACCAATAACCACAACGTCGTTAAGACTTACTGTCTCGCTCGCTAGATTAACACTAATTGGAGTTGCTGTTGCAACAATCTCTTGCGATTTGTAACCTAAGAAAGAGAGGATTAGAACATCGCCTACTTTAGCTTTAATGCTAAAATCGCCGTTAATAGAAGTAACTACACCTGTAGTTGTACCTTTAACAACAACTGTTACACCTGGCATTAATTCGCCGTTAGTACCATCGGTTACAGC
>JAYVSA010000048.1:0-2688 GCA_043775765.1 Breznakibacter sp.
GAAGAGAAAAAATATGAAAGGCGACTTGGCCTATATTCTTGCCGAGAGCTATAGAAAACAAAACAACCCAAGCAAAGCTGCATCGGCATACTCTAAAGCAATAAGATATGGCTACAACAGCGATGATGCATATGTTGCTTGGGGACAATCGCTCATAAAAATTGGCAAAATACCTGAAGCGCAAGAGGCTTTTAATAAAGCTCTCACAATCTCTGGAAAAAACCTGCTCGCACGTAATGGCTTGAAATCATGCGATATGATTTTAAACAACTCGCTCCAAACGTCCTATACCATAGAGAAAATAAAATCTTTAAATTCAAAATACGGCGACTACGGAGTGGCTTTTAACGGCGGAAACTACGACCATATCTACTTCTCCTCCATGCGCCTTGCACCAAAAGTAAGAGCAAAAAGTACAGTTACAGGTCAAGGATTTGCACACATCTACGAATCGAAGAAAAACCCTAAAGGTGAGTGGGACAAACCTACAAAACTCGAAGAACCTTTTAGCTCTCCGTTTGAAGAAGGTGCACCGTTTATTACACCCGATGGAAAAGAGATGTATTTTACACGTTGTGTGCTCGACAAAACAAAAATAGTGGAAGCTCAAGTATATAAGTCGACGAAAAGTGCGGGTCTCTGGGGCATTCCTGAATCAATGAAACTTGGTGGCGACACCATTCTATATGCCCATCCAGCTCTCTCTCTTGACAGCCAAACACTCTATTTCGTTTCAGATATGCCTGGAACCCGAGGCGGAAAAGACATCTGGAAAATTGAAAAAGGAGAAGGAGATGCATGGGGAAAACCTATCAATTTAGGATTTCCTGTAAATACGGCTGGTGATGAAATGTTTCCTTACATCCGTGAGGATGGCACTCTTTACTTTTGTTCAGATGGCCATCCGGGTTTTGGCGGATTAGATATTTTCAAAACGTTCATTAACGAAGCGGGTGAAGTAGATGTCGAAAACATTGGTACCCCCATCAACTCCTCAGCAGATGACTTCTCCATCGCTTTTATGGGCAAGAGCGAACGTGGATTTTTTGCTTCATCACGAGAAAACAGCAAAGGCTTAGATCATATCTACAGTTTCTTTCTGCCCAATTTGGAGTTTAATTTATCGGCAAATGTTGTAAATGAGCGAACGCAACAACCAATAAAAAACTCATACTTAAAAATAATTGGTTCCGATGGCACACAATTAAAACTACCTATTCCCTCGGACGGCAAATTAAAAGTCGGATTGGTTAAAGATTGTGATTACACCATGCTCATAGCCGCCAAAGGATTTATGTACCGAAGAGAAAAATTCTCCACAACACACCTCACAACAAGCAAAACTTTTGAATTTACAGTGCCTCTTCTCCCTCTCGATCAGGCTTTTGCACTGAATGATTTGACTTTTAAAACGGGGGATGATAAATTCGGACAACTATCTCCAGTTATCATTTCAAAAACAGTGGCACTATTAAACTCAAATAACGAAATGACGCTTGAAATTGGTGGCCATACCGATTTTACAAAAGAAGATAATATAGATACCGAACTCTCTCAAAAAAGAGCACAAGAGGTGGTAAATCAACTCATTCAGAGTGGTATAGACGCAAAACGTTTAATTGTAAAGGGTTATGGTAGCACCGAACCAATAAGTGTAGACGAAAACATGGCGTCCACCAACAAATTTCTTAAAAAAGGCGACATAATTAATGAAAAACTCGTCTCTCAACTCCGCAATGACAAAGACAAAAACAGTGCTTATCAACTACTCAGAAGAGTGGACGTAAAGGTTATTCAAAAAACAAATTAAGCCAAGTTAAAGAGAACTTTAAAAATAAGAGAAAAATAGGATAGCGATTCGAGAGATTGAGTCGCTATCTTATTTGTACGCCTACTTTAATTTGAGAAACCCAAAAGAAAATATTAACTTTGCACTTTATTTTTTTATAATACTAATCGTTCGTGGTTTCAGATTCTCGATACAATCAAAGAGGCGTTTCTGCTTCAAAAGAAGATGTACATCAGGCAATAAAAAATATTGACAAAGGCATCTTTCCTCAGGCTTTTTGCAAGATAATTCCCGATATTTTAGTGGGCGATGCGGACTATTGCAACATTATGCATGCCGATGGTGCTGGAACTAAATCGTCATTAGCATACACCTACTGGAAAGAGACTGGCGACATCTCCGTATGGAAAGGCATTGCTCAAGATGCTGTTATCATGAATCTCGACGATTTACTTTGTGTAGGCGCAATTGACAATATCCTTTTATCTTCAACCATCGGTCGAAATAAAAACCTAATACCTGGTGAAGTTATTTCAGCCATAATCAATGGCACCGAGGAGCTTTTGCAAGAACTTAGAGAAAATGGCGTAAACATCTTTTCTACTGGTGGCGAAACCGCCGATGTGGGCGATTTAGTACGCACCATTATTGTCGACTCAACCGTTACTTGTCGCATGAAACGCAAAGATGTTATCGACAACGCAAACATTAAAGCTGGCAATGTAATTGTAGGCCTATCTTCTTCTGGACAAGCTACTTATGAAAAAGAATATAACGGTGGAATGGGAAGCAACGGGCTTACCAGTGCTCGACATGATGTCTTTGAAAAATATCTAGCCACAAAATATCCTGAAAGTTTTGACTCAAGCGTACCAATGGATTTGGTTTATTCGGGTGGT
>JAYVSA010000049.1:0-2239 GCA_043775765.1 Breznakibacter sp.
TATTTCCTCGTACAGTACCTTTGCCGTCCAAAATAGAGCACTGTAAATGTAATATTGTTGGTACAGTGTTACGAGAGACTCCCACTAAAACAGGATCGACCCAATTGATTGTGGAGATAAAGTCTTCTAATCTCTTCGACTCACTTTTAGTTGGAAAAAAGGTGAGCGTTATCTTTAAAGACTCTCTCAAGAAGAGCCATTATACCTGTAGTAATATTGCTTTTAGAGCAACGCTTTTTCCTATCTTTCCCATCAATAATCCCTACCAATTTGACTACAATAGCTATTTGCTTTCTAAAGGAATTTACGCCTCTGCTTACGTTGAAAAGATTAAACTCTTACCATTAAATATTTACCCATTACCCTTATATCAGACAATAGCTTTTAAAGCCAACAGATGGTTAAAGGAAACTTACCAGAATTGTGGATTTGAAAGCGATGAGTTGGGCGTGATGCTTGCCCTTATTGATGGCGACAGAACAATGATATCCAGTGATGTAAAAAAGGATTATCAACAAACAGGTACCACCCATATCTTGGCTGTAAGCGGATTGCATGTAGGGGTAATCATGGAGATGTTGCTTTTCCTTTTTGGATGGCTCGATCGTTATAGGCTAAAAATGGTAAAAGTGGTTGTAATCATGTCACTTCTTTGGCTCTATACCACCATCATCGCTGGCCTTGAAGCTTCTATTTTAAGAGCGACCATTATGTTCTCAATTCTATTACTGTCGAGGCAGTTTCAACGCAAGGCACGACTCGAAAATTCGCTTTTCTTGTCGGCGTTTATCATTTTACTTCTTATGCCACAATCTCTTTTAGATGCAGGTTTCTGGCTTAGTTACTTAGCCGTCACGTCTATTGTACTTTTCTCAGCAAAAATTGAGAACTTAGTAAAAGTCGAACAATCCATTCTAAAAAAGGGGTGGCAATTAATTGCAGTAACTATATCTGCTCAAATTGTAACAACCCCTTATATTCTCTATCTTTTCGGCACGTTTTCGAGTTATTTTTTAATTTCGAATATACTCATCTTACCTGTCGTTCCGGTAGCCATGTTTGGCGGTATTGGTGTTGCCAGCTTATCGTTTATAACCACAAATTTTACTCTGGGCAATAGTGTTGTTATTGCTACTATCTCCTATATGAATGGGGTGGTGGATTTTTTGCAGAAGCTTCCCCTCGCTCAATTAACAATTAAAGGGGTATCTTTTTATGAGATGATGCTTATCTATCTCATAATGATGCTTTTGTGTTTCTATTTTACAAATAGAAAAATTGTCTATTTATATTTATCACAAATTTCGCTGTCACTTTTATTGCTGTTTATTGCTTATGGTGTTTATCAGAATAAAATAAAGGATGAAGTGGTGGTGTTTTCGTGCCAAGATGTTGTAGCCGTTTCTAAAAATGGCAATAGTGTTAAGGCATTTTTGTCAAATAATACGATGCGCAATTTGGATTTCATTAATAACTATATGGCAAACGTTGGAGAGAGGAGCTTTAGGTTTGATGCTGTGCGCTTGGAGCATTCTTTTACTCCGATCTTTTACGGAAACAGTTTTGGTTTAGTTATAATGAATAAAAATCAAGGTGTTGGGGAAATAAATAGTAGATATAGGCCCGATTTTGTTGTGATTCAGAAAAATTTCAAAGACAATTTCGAACAGAATAAATGGCTTTCTCAAAAGTCAATAACCCTTGTTGCAAACCACGTAGGTTCTGCTGAGCAGGAAGTGTTGGTAGAAAGGTGTTGGGACTTATCGAAACAAGGTGCCTTTATTCGTTAGTCTAGAGTAAGTTTGGCTAAATAGTCGTAATGACTGCCATCTGCAATTTTTGTTGCGGTCATACCATGAGCCTCTGCATAATGGGAAAGAAGATCGAAATCTAAAAAGAGCCAATCAAATTTTGGACCTTTAACGGCTTCATAAACCATCTGATACTCAACCTCACCATAATAGGAGTCGTTTATATTAATTAGAAAAGATCCGTCTTCCTCTTCGAAGAGATATTTTATATCTGAACTATCTAGTAAAATTTGCCCCCCTGGAGCCAGAAGCGATTTGCAGTGTTGAAGAAATTCGGGGAATTTTTCGAGCGTTTGAGCTATACCCAAGCCATTCATAAGCAGCAAGAGAGTGTTGTATTTATTTGGTGCCTCAAATTTAAAGAAATCAATCTCCTCAACTTTGAATAATCCTTGTTTCCTGATTACTTCTGCAGCCAACGGCGATTT
>JAYVSA010000050.1:0-3945 GCA_043775765.1 Breznakibacter sp.
GTTTTATTGCCCTTACACCATATTTTTCCATTGCTAGGGAGCATGATTGTGCCGCTCCATTTGGGTGGAATTATGGCCTTTGCACCATCGTTGAATCCAGCAGACATACTCAACACCATTTGCCAGAATAACGTTTCCATTATTATAGGAGTGCCACGACTTTATGCCGCCTTTAGAAAAGGAATAATGGATAAAATAGACTCTTCATGGATGGCCAAAACACTCTTTTTCATAGCAGGAACGGTTGAATCCTATTCCTTTTCGAAATTCCTTTTCAACGCCGTTCACAAGAAGTTTGGCGGCAATATTCGGTACATGATTTCTGGTGGTGCAGCACTAGATTTGTCCGTAGGTGAGGACTTTAAAACACTTGGATTCAAACTATTAGAAGGCTTTGGCATGACAGAAGCGGCACCGATGATTGCCTTTAGCAGACCCGATGACATTATTGTTGGTTCTGTTGGCAAAACACCCTCATCGGTTACCGTGGAAATACGCGACGGTGAAATTGTGGCCAAGGGACCAAACATAATGAAAGGATATTATAACAGACCAGAAGATACAAACGAAGTCATTAAAGATGGTTGGCTCTATACTGGAGATTTAGGCCATATGGATTGCCACAACAATTTATATATTACTGGCAGAAAAAAAGAGATTATCATTCTCTCAAACGGAAAAAATATTAATCCAACCCTTGTTGAGCAAGAAATAGAGGGTAAATGGGCGTGTATAAAAGAGATTGGCCTATTTGAAAAAAACGACTTGTTGCATGCCATTATCGTTCCTAATTTAGCCGTTTGTTCAGAAAACGGAATTATTGAAATAGAGGAATACATTAGGCATGAAGTTGTTGAAAAATACAACGCTCAATGTGCAACCTATAAAAAGATTTACCATTTAACATTAGTATCCGAAGAGCTTCCACGAACACGATTAGGTAAGCTTCAACGCTTTAAGCTTGGGCAATTAGAAGATAATCAAGAAGATGGTTCAGGTGAAGAGTTGATGGAGGATGACACCGAAGAGCTAATAATTATTAAAGAATATTTGCAAAAAGAGAAGAAGATGACCATTAAAGGTCGGCACCATATTGAACTCGATTTGGGGTTAGATTCTTTAGAAAAAGTAAGTTTTCAAGTATTTATTTAGTCTACCTTTGGCCTAAAGATGGATATTGCTCAAATTATAGGCCTCGAAAGCGTATTGGAATTAAGCAAATACATTGCCTCGCACCGAAGCAAGATGAGTGTTGAAGAGATAAACTGGGGAGAGATACTAAAAAAACCTATTGAATTAAAACTTCCCAACATCTGGTTTTCTAGTCACGTAATAATTGCGCTATCTAAGCTTATTTTTAAACTCTATTTTAAAATGAGTGGTAGCGGTAGAGAAAACATTCCATTAACCCCTTGCATTATAGTGGCCAACCATCAGAGTTATTTTGATGGAATGATTCTCACCTCGTACCTAAGTTGCTCACAGGTCAGCCGTACACTCTATTACGCGAAAGAGAAACATGCAAGTAAACTTTGGCAGAAATTAATAGCACAAAAGCACAATATTATTATTGTAGATAAGAATAAAGATTTACGCGAGTCTATTCTAATGATGGCAGAAGGTTTAAAACAAGGAAAAAACATTGTTATTTTTCCAGAAGGTACTAGAACAAGAACAGGTCAACTCGGAGTTTTTAAGAAAACATACGCCATTTTGGCTACCGAATTGAATGTACCAATTGTACCTGCGGTAATAAAAGGCTCTTTTGAAGCACTACCGAAAGGCGCTAGAATTCCAAAATTCAATCAGGAGATTTCTATCAGATACCTTCCCCCTATTTATCAAACCTCTTCAAATTTCGACGAACTCAACCACATAGTTCGAGACACAATACTAAGTCACCTCTAAAAACAAAGCGCTCCTAACAGTTAATATGTTAGGAGCGCTTTTATAATATGATTTAATATTTTACTTAAAGAAGTTTATTACTGGGTTGGCATACATCTCCATTAAAGAGTTGTAAATAAAGTCTTTATCAGCATCAATCTTAATGCGCGAGATGTGTTCACGAATATACTCATCGTAAATAGCCTTCTCTTCTGCACTGTACTTCGACTCATAAATAGGATTTTCGGTTAGCTCATCAGCTGCCACAAAATTACCAGGCCAAAGCTTATAGTTACTATGAATTTGTTCATCGAGTAAAGCCGCAACAGCTTCAACCTGAGTTGCTTTTGGATGCTCCTTTTCAATAGCCTCTAATTGAGCGGCCGTAATAACATCGCCAATTGCAAAGTGAACACGCCCTTTTCTTCCACGCAACCCAGTACCCATGTGGCGCAAGTCATCAGCTGCCGATTTTACGAAATTCGGATTATCGCGTTTCATTTGAAACTCTATCGCTTTTAGATAATCGCAAGGATCGTACTCATAAGATATTGAAAGCGGGACAATATTTAATTCAGCAAAAGCGCCAACCAACGAATTATGATTGTTGCTCATAGCCAACATTTTGAGTAAAGCTGGAGCTGTTTTATCATTTCCATCTTTTGAGCGTCCCTCTTTTTGAGCCAACCAAATGCTGTTTCCAACAACCGACAATGACTGGCGGATATAGGCCGACAAGCGTTTTGCGCTTTCTAATTGTTGGCGCAAAGGCAAGTTTCTTTGCACTAAAAAAGAGCGGTTAAGTCTCACTAAATCAGTTATCCAAGGAAAAATCAAAAGATTATCGCCAATTGCAATTTCGGTGGTATTAAAACCATTACCTACCAACATCACATTTAAAATAGCTGAGTCGAGTACAATATCTCTATGATTCGAAATAAAGAGGTACCCCTTATTTTTGTCTAATTTTTCTATTCCTGAAATAGTTACTCCTTGAGTAGACTTATCTATCATCTCTTTTACAAATGGGTAGATAATAGTAGTCTGAAACTCTCTGATACTCTTCATATTAGAAAGAGCACCCAATATTTCCTTAAGCGGTAAATGCGGGAATAAATACGTAATCAACTGAACGAAAGACTCTTCGTTTTTCAAACGCTCCAAAACTTCGTGAATCTCAGAGTCATTATAAGGTCTAATCGATTCAAAATCTAATTTCTGATCCATTTTGGTATTAAATTATTAATCGTTTAAAATCATTAATCTGCTCCATAGAAATGGCCTACAAATTGAGAGTTTAAAATTGCTCATTTTTATTGATATGACCAATTCTTAAAAACTCTTTTTTAACATTTTTTCAGAATACATATAACCCTACAAACTATAAATTGTTTGAAAAAGATGAATCAGCGGTTTCAATAATAGCCCAAAACGGAAAACTATTTTATAATTTGGTTTAGGCCGATAGAATATTATTAGTCGCTTTATGCTTAATGAAAATTTGCGAGTGCAAAGATAACCGAAATTAAAAGAGAGTATAATTCATTTTGCCATCTTTAATAATAAAAAAAAGTAATTTTGGCACGAATTTAAAACAAGGAATGGATAGCAAAACTTACCACGAGATATTAAAGAAATATTGGGGTTACGATGTTTTTAGAGAACTACAACTCTCTATAATTGAGTCTATTGGCAGTGGAAAAGACACACTTGGGCTAATGCCAACTGGTGGCGGAAAATCGCTCACGTTTCAAGTACCTGCCATGGCAATGGAAGGGATTTGTTTGGTAATTACCCCACTTATTGCCCTCATGAAAGATCAAGTGGCATCGCTCCAAAAAAAAGGCATTAAGGCGCACTCCATTCACTCTGGGCTCTCCAACAAAGAGATTGACATTATTCTAGATAACTCCATTTACGGTAATTATAAATTCCTTTACCTCTCGCCCGAACGACTTGGTACTGAGATGTTTTTGAACAAACTTTCTCTCCTCAACATTAGCTTCATTGCGGTAGATGAGGCACATTGCATTTCGCAGTGGGGGTACGATTTTAGAC
>JAYVSA010000051.1:0-1725 GCA_043775765.1 Breznakibacter sp.
CGCTTGTTTCAACCGACATTAATAAAACCACGATTGACTATGTGATTCCTGACCATTTGAAAGAGAACCTAACCAATTTAGTTAAAGACTTTGGGTTACGGCCATCCATTGTACTCATTAAGAAGTACCTCACTGAATATGGTAAAGAGAATAATGCCGACAAGCTGAAAGCACTTAATATCACAGCATCTAAAGCCATTGAAGCAGGTAAAATTTTAAAGACCGACAAGCACATTAAAGATTTACTGGAGTTAAAAGAGTTCTCTGAAGATTACATAAAGAGTGGTCATTGGAAGATTACTCAGGAACAGCTAAATGGCTTTGGCACAATAGGTGGTCTAGGAAGCGTACCTGAATTTAAAAATACATTAATTCCTGCAAATAAGGTTATGAACACTACCGATTTCATCCAATTACAGTTTTCAAAATTGGAGCTAACAGGCAAATGGAAAGCATTTATTGGTACTCCTTCTCCAAAATTCCGTATGATGATTTTCGGTAAGCCAGGATGTGGTAAAAGCACGCTCGCATTAATGCTAGGTCATTACCTTGCATCAGATCTTGATAAAAGAACTTTGTACGTTGCGAACGAAGAAGCGCTCCGTTCAACCCTAAAAGATAAGATTGTACGACTGAAGCTAGCCCATCCCAACTTTGACTTAGTGGAGGAGATGCCAACAAATTTAAAGCAATGGGATTATGTGTTTTTTGATAGCGCAGACGATTTAAAGATTGACCCAGAGGAGATGAAAGAGATAGATAAAAAGCATCCGAAAACAACCTTTATTTCAATCCATAAGGTTACCAAAGAGGGACTTTTCAAGGGGAGTAATGATTGGGAGCACGATGTAGATATTTGCGTCAAGGTGGAGGATGGTGTTGCAAAGAGTACAAAAAATAGGTGTGGTGGTGCAGGCACTTTTAAAGTTTATTAGTAGATTTGATTTTATTACAAGATTGCCACTTAAAACAAAGAAAGAGCCTTCCAATTTTTGGAGGGCTCTTTCTTTGTTAAATTTTCTCAGCCTTATAACCCGCCTTTGTAACTATTGCAATAACTTCAGCTTCGGTAAGATTGCTTGTTTCCACGCTTAAAATCTTTTGTGGTGCAACAGTATCAACGCTCCATTTCTCAATACCTTTGGCACTATTTAACGAAGGTGTTACCTTTGCGATGCATCCACCACAATTGATGTTAGTTTTAAATTTCAGTGTTTTCATTTTTATGATTTTTATAAATATTATTGAATACTCTTTGCTTTCAAACGTAAACTATTACTCACTACCGATACAGAACTTAATGCCATGGCAGCTCCAGCAATCATCGGATTTAGCATAAAACCCCATAAAGGAAATAAAACTCCCGCTGCAATTGGTATACCGATAACGTTGTAAATAAATGCCCAAAAGAGGTTTTGATGAATAGTGTTAACCGTGAGTTTCGACAACCGAATGGCTTTCGAAATTTGCAATAGATCAGAGGATATGATGGTCATCTTAGCAACATCCATAGCAATATCCGATCCTTTACCCATGGCAATGCTCACTTCCGATTGTGCCAAAGCATGAGAATCATTCACCCCATCGCCAACCATGGCAACCACTTTGCCTTGGCGTTGCAATTGAATGATGAAATCGGCTTTTTCAGAAGGCAACACTTCAGCTTTATAGTTCTTGAGACCTACTTTGGCAGCTACCGCTTTGGCCGTTTGAGTGTTATCGCCC
>JAYVSA010000052.1:0-3062 GCA_043775765.1 Breznakibacter sp.
TTAGCAAGTTGCTGGTCTACCACCAATTACCCGACAAATCAGACTCGGCATTAAAAACGGCACTCAACATCAACAACTACTATCAGTCGCAAGACTTGAAGCGTTTTGCACAGGGGTTTACCATCCAAAAAGCACGTGGTTGCATCTCGCTACTTCGTGAGTACGACATGAAATCGAAAGGGTTTGGGAATACCAGTGCCGACTCGAGCGACTTGATGAAGGAGTTGGTTTTTAAGGTATTGCATTAAACAACAGAGGCTCTACTAATAAAAGAAGAGCCTCTGGGTTATAATTCTATTGAAAAACGCTTATTCTACGTAATCGGCCCATTTTACATTTCGCATATCACCAGTTTTGTTAAACTGGGTATGGAAAGCCATACAAGCGTTTAGGTTTTGAGGAGTGTGTCCTTTTTGACCTAAATTTAAGTAGTCGCGTAACGATTGTTGGTAATCGGGGTGAACACAGTTGTTTATGATTTCATGTGCTCTTTGGATAGGAGATTTTCCTCTTAAATCAGCAACACCATTTTCGGTAATGATTATTTTTACAGAGTGCTCGCTGTGATCCATGTGTGCCACCATTGGAACAAATGAACTAATTGCACCACCTTTTGCATTGGATGGCGTTACAAAGATAGACAAGTAAGCATTACGAGTAAAATCTCCCGAACCGCCAATTCCGTTCATCATTTTAGTTCCTACAACATGCGTTGAGTTGATGTTACCAAAAATATCGGCTTCAAGCGCGGTATTGATGGTTATAAGTCCTAAACGACGAACTATTTCAGGGTTATTGGTAATTTCTTGGTTACGAAGAATCAATTTATCTCTAAAGAAATCCAAATTATCATAAACATCTTTCAACACCGGTTGGCTTAATGTTAGTGAGCATCCGCTAGCAAATTTACACTGTCCTTTTCTCATTAAGTCGATAACCGCATCTTGAATAACCTCGGTGTACATTTCAAAGGCAGGTATTCCAGGATGTTCTCCTAGTCCAAAAAGTACAGCGTTGGCAATGTTTCCAACTCCCGACTGAATAGGAAGGAATGATTCTGGAATTCGTTTAGCTTTGATTTCAGCAGCCAAGAAGTTCGCTACGTTTTCACCCAATTTAAGTGTGGTAGCATCGAGTGGTGAAAACCCACCTACTTCATCAGGAAGATCGGTTTCTACAATACCAACAATTTTAGCTGGATCTACTTTTATAACAGGAGATCCGATACGATCACTTGGTTTGTAAATTGGAATCTCTCTACGGTTTGGAGGGTCGAGGGGCAAATAGATATCATGAAGTCCACGAAGGGCTTTGGGTTGTCTTTTATTGCGTTCGATGATGATAATATCGGCCAATTGGCAAACTGTTGGAGCAATACCCACCGCTGATGATAATACAATCTCGCCATCTTCGGTAACGTCAGAAGCCTCAATAATGGCTACATTTACTTTGCCCAAAAATCCATAACGCAAGTCTTGAGCCAATTGCGATAAGTGATAGTCGAAATATTGAGCATGTTCGGTATTCAGCGCCGCTCTCATATCTTTATTAGACTGATATGGAGTTCTGAATTTAATGGCGTTTGCCCGTGCTAGCTCACCATCGAGCGAGTCGCCTGTAGAAGCACCCGTAAAAATACCGATTTCAAATTCACGACCCGCCCCGTGCTCTTTTTTAGCGAAAGCAGCTAATGCTTTTGATACCGCCTTTGGACTTCCTGCTGCCGTAAATCCACTGAACCCAACGTTGTTGTTGTGCTTAATGTAGCTTGCAGCCTCTTCTGCTGTTATAATTCTTAAAGCCATAAGATATTGTATATTAATTATTTTCTTCTCATAACAGCACCAAAAATCGCAGGAAATTACGCTTTTGAGCATCACATTTATCTCCCTTCAAACAACTATACTCATCTCAACGGCCTATTGTAATAATAGGGCTTTGCAACAGTAGTATTCAGTTTATCTGATTTTCTCTTTAGTTAATTAAGAGAAACGGGAGTGCAAATGTAGTTATATCTTCATTGGAATTAGATTTTTGAAGGGATATTTTAATCAAAAAAGTGGTGTATATCTGATATATACCATAAAAATTTAGGTTTTTAGTAATGAATGAATAGGGGCAAGCGCATTTATTTATTTTTCTTGTCGTTTTACTCTACTTTTTAATATAAATGGAGTGGCTTATGGCTTTTGTCTATTTGTGAATCGTTATTAAATATCCCCGACCTCTTCCTAAATCCCTCTCCAAGAAGTACCACGCAACGAAAATTTTCTCTCGCAAAGGCGCCAAGACGCAAAAAAACACTAAAGTGTTGAAAATAAAAACATTCTACTATTGTATTCGCCTTATTTCTTTGCAGTAGCACTGCAGCAACCTACCATATTAATATGCAACCCCCTTGAAGCATCGCAAGGAGGTTGCGTATTAATATGATGCAGTGTAGTAGTGGAGCAATGCCTTTGCATAATAATATGCAACCCTATTGGAGTAGTACCGTGCCCTAGCATATTAATATGCAACCCCACGGTAGGGCAAAAAGCCCTTAGCATATTAATATGGTGGTGCTTTGCACTAGAACAACTGGTGCAAAGCACTGTAATGATTTAAAGGATGTTTGTAACGAATACGACGGGGCTATTCTTTTATTCGACACGCTTATAAATCGATATTTTTATATAAGTTTGTCTGCCCAAAGGCAAATCCCTTAATTTAAAAACTCTATGAAAAAAATTACACTATTCATTGCCATGCTGTTGTTTACAGCCTTTAATTACACGGCGCAGGCAGTAGAAAACCACACGGTAGCTTGTACGGCAGGCAACTTAGCATCCGTAGCCGCCAGCTATTTAACCACCGTTACTAACCTCACGGTTACTGGCTCCATTGATGCTAGGGATTTTAAAACCATGCGAGATGCTATGCCTTTATTGGCGGTTATTGATTTGAGTGGGAGTACGGTTTCTGAGTATACTGGTACTGGGGGGACTAATGGAACGGCTTCAACGGTCTATCCAGCAAATGGGATACCTACTTCTGCTTTCTGTGATCCATCAACATGGAAT
>JAYVSA010000053.1:0-7091 GCA_043775765.1 Breznakibacter sp.
ATTCAAGCCCAAGATTGTCGGAGTTGGGAAAATCAAAAGATCTGTTCTTTAACATGCGGAAATTAGACCCCGACAAATATTCATATCCATATCATTTTCACCGAAATGCCGAAGAAGTAATATTGATATTAGAAGGTTCAGCAACTTTAAGAACAGCAGAGGGATTAGAGATTGTAAAAAAAGGAGATATTCTGTTTTTTGAGATGGGAGACACCAGTACTCATCAATTATATAATCATACAACAGAGCCTTGCATCTATTTCGACTTGCGAACAAACAACGATTTTGATGTTGCAGAATTCCCTGACACGCATAAAATGATAATTGGTCCACTCATGGATATATTTGAAAGAGGTGAGCAAGTAGACTATTTTAAAGGTGACGAAAACGTTGAAGAGACTTGGGGAAAATTAAAAAAGAAATGAAAGGCTAAGGTTTTGAAATTCCGCTTTGCTCCCCTCCTTTAGCTTCGCTGATCTTCGATTGGAGGGGCCGGGGGAGGTCAATTAGAAGAGGAAAGTCAAGATTATTATAAACAACGTATCAAAACATAGCGCCTTTGTGCCTTTGCGAGATATAAAATAAGATTATACCATGAAACGATTTTTAGCATTTGTAAAGAAAGAGTTCCTACATATATTTCGCGATTACCGCACTATGCTCATGCTCTTTGCTATGCCCATTGCCCAAATACTTATTCTGGGTTATGTGATTTCGAACGACATTAAAAATGCAAAAATTGGTATTCTCGACCATTCTAAAGATGCCGTAACCCGCGAAATAACCAACAAATTGGTACAATCGGGCTACTTTTTACCAAGTGCCATACTCACCAAGGAAGCCGACATTGAGCCCGCTTTTAAAAAGGAGCAAATAAAAATGGCCGTTGTTTTTGCTCCAAACTTTGCCGAGAGTCTTGAAAAGAACAAAAAAGCCGAAGTACAACTTATTGCAGATGCTTCGGACGTGAACAGCGCCACACTTTTGGTTAATTATGCCACGGGAATAGTACAAAAATACCAAGTGCAAATAAACGGCAACAAGCCCAATAGCATAATGATAAACTCTGAGGTTCAGATGCTTTATAATAAAAGTCTCGATGGCGTTTATATGTCCATTCCTGGTATAATGGGTATGATACTCATTCTGGTTTCGGCCATGATGACCTCTATTTCCATTACACGCGAAAAAGAGTTCGGCTCTATGGAGGTACTCTTGATATCTCCCCTCAACCCGTTTCAAATTATTTTAGGCAAAGTAACCCCATACATCACCCTAGCGTTCCTAAATGCCGTATCAATCTTACTATTAGGCGTATTTTTGTTTGGCGTACCCATTATGGGAAGTCTCGCACTTCTCCTGTTTGCCTGCTTCTTATATATCTTGCTCGGTTTATCGCTGGGAATATTCTTCTCAACCATAGCCAAAAACCAAATGGTGGCCATGTTCTTATCGCTGTTTGCCTTGCTTTTGCCAACGGTTCTGCTTTCGGGCTTCATCTTTCCAATAGCCAATATGCCATTGCCACTGCGTGTTTTAAGTAGCCTATTGCCACCGCAATACTTTATCATTATAGTAAAAGCTGTAATGCTCAAAGGCGTTGGCATCACCTACATTTGGAAAGAGGTTTTAATACTCTGCGGATACATTACTCTCTTTGTAGGACTCAGCGTGAAGAAATTTAAAGTAAGATTGGAGTAGAAGACCTCCCCCTAGCCCATTAAAGGCAAGAGGGATGATTGGAGTAAAGGACCTCCCCCCAGCCCCTCCAAGGGAGGGGAGATGATTACTCATAGTTAAACAGACGTCAAAAACAGATGATAATAACATAACCGTCAATAAAATAAGTGTCAACAAAATAACGCTAATCTTACTCCCCTCTTTTGGAGGGGTTGGGGGAGGCTACAAAAAACATCAATATGAGAATTCTTTTAGCCCTTATACAAAAGGAGTTTTTGCAAGTATTTCGCAACAAAACGCTCCTTCCAATGATTTTTGTGATGCCTTTTGTGCAGTTGGTAGTGCTTGTAAATGCCGCCACACAAGAGATGAAGAACATCCGCATTACGGTGGTGGATAACGACCTGAGCCCCTATTCACGCCGACTAACAGGCAAATTCAACGCCAGTCCATTCTTTGTTGTCAACGCGGGTAACTTCTCTCTCACAGAAGCCACCAACCAAATAGCCCTCGGCAAAACCGACATGGTGCTCAACATCACACACGGCTTTGAAGACGACATGATTACCAAGCACGCCACCAAAGTGCAAGTATTGGCCGATGCCATAAACGCCCAAACAGGACAGCTTGGAAACTTTTACACCACGCAAGTTCTCAACCAGTTTGGCGGTCAAATATCTATCGAAAACCAACAAATAACACCTGCAAAGCAAGTTACCATCAGTAGTTTATATTGGTTTAACCCCACGTTAAACTACAAATACTACATGTTTCCGGGCATCATGGTAATCCTCATCACCATCATAGGCGTTTTACTCACCGCCTTCAACCTCGTGCGCGAAAAAGAGATGGGCACCATTGAGCAAATTAACGTAACACCCGTTAAAAAATCGACCTTTCTTATTGCCAAACTGGTTCCTTTCTGGTTCATAGGCCTTTTCGAACTCACTCTAGGGCTCATTCTTGGCGTGGTTCTATACGGCTTGCCATTTGCAGGAAGCATACCCCTACTCTACTTTTTCGCATCCATCTACCTCGTTGCCGCACTCAGTCTAGGCCTCATTGTAAGCACCATAAGCAATACCCAGCAACAAGTTATGTTTGTAGGTTTCTTCTTCATCCTCATCTTTCAGCTTATGAGTGGCGTTTTCGTCTCGGTAGACAATATGCCTTGGATAGCACAGCAGCTCAACCACCTCAACCCCATGTCCTATTTCATTAAGGTCATCCGCATGATTGTTCTCAAAGGCAGTGGCTTTAATGATATTCTTCCCGAAATCATTGGTATCACCATTTACGCCGTTGTTGCCCTTACCATAGCCGTAAAATCGTACCACAAACGCTCATAAGACAGCCATAAGGTTTTGCAACGCGAGAGTTGTTTTAGCTATCTGCACACGTTTTTTGCTATATTTGGAAAAAAGATTCGAGCGCGATGAGGTACCTGTTTTTAGTGTTGTTGTGTGCTGTTAATCTGCATATTGGAATTGCGGGAGCGAATGATTCGTTGTTGCAAGTATTGGATAAAACAATTGTCGAGCATAGCCACTTTGAGGAGGCAAAAGTAAAACAAATTGAGGCACTTAAGGGGCAATATGCTTTGGTGAATACGTTTAAGAACCACTACCTGTGCACCACTCGGCTCATTGATGAGTATGCAACTTACTCGTACGACTCGGCCATTTTCTATGTGAATAAAAACCTAGCACTGCTACATAATACTCCTGATTTTGAGTTGCTCAACGAGACATATTTGACGTTTGCCGACTTGCTAGCTTCTACAGGCAGATACCATGAGGCTTTTGATGTTTTGAAGTTAGTTGACAGGGGGCTTATGAGCCACGCGCAGCTAGAGAAGTATTACTCTATTGACGTAAAACTCTACTCGGAGCTTTCTTTTTACAATATGAACAATGCATTTGCCAATGGCTACAAGTTGCAAAAACAGCTCTATTCCGATTCGTTGCTTGGGGTTTTGGCCATAGGGTCGGAGAAGGCTTTGGCACTTGAGGAGGCTGGTTTTAGAGACGAACGGCAACTCGACAGGGCGTTGGAGATGAATGCAAAACGGCTTAAAATGTGCCACTCGGGCATGCGTTCTTATTCGCTTATTACCTTTGAGCGCTCTTTGTTGCACGAGATGATGGGACAAAAAGAGTTGCAAATTGAATGTTTGGCGTTGTCGGCCATTTCAGATATTGAGTCGATGACAAAAGATAATATTTCGCTAACGCGCTTAGCTCGTCTCTTTTACGAACAGGGTGAAATTGATAGAGCTTATAGATACATCCGCTATTCGTTTGATGATGCAGCGTTTTACAAGTCGCGGTTGCGTTACGTGCAAATCAACAACATTTTGCCACTTATTACCAAAGCCTATCAGCAAAAGAGCGAAGCCCAGAACAGAGTACTTTATAAAATGATTCTGGCTCTTAGTTTGGTGGCCTTTGTACTTCTGTTAGCCATTCTGTTCATTATTATTCAATACAAAAAGCTGGTGTTAGCCCGCAAGGAGCTTCAAACCATGAATGGTAAACTGGTAGAGTTCAACACAAATCTTACCCAAACCAATAGCCGCTTAACCGATTCTAACTTAATTAAAGAGCAGTATATTGGGGAGTTTTTGGAGACGTGTTTTGGCTACATTGAAAAGCTCGACTCTTATCGTAAAATGGTGAATAAGCATGTGGTAAACAGGCAAATTACGGAGCTTTTTGACAAAACCAAAAGTGGGCAGATGCTAGATGATGAGCTGGCTAATTTCTACCAAACATTTGACAGTACATTCCTCAAACTGTATCCCAATTTTGTGGAGCAATTCAATAGTCTCTTAATAAAGGAGGAGCAAATAGAACTCAAAAAAGGTGGAAAACTCAACATCGAACTTCGCATTTTTGCACTCATCAGACTTGGTATAACCGACAGTGCCACCATTGCGCGTTTGCTCCGATACTCCATACACACAATTTACAACTACCGCGCAAAAATGAGAAGCATTGCCGTTGTTCCGCGCGACGACTTTGAAGCACGAGTAATGACTATTGGGGTGCATCAATAATATGTAAAGAATATATTTCATGTCGTATTTCATATTAGACCTCTCCCTAAATCCCTCTCCAAAGGAGAGGGATTTTACCCTGAAATCTCAAAATATGATTTACAACATTAATTTATTCCAAATACTTATCAAGAAAAACAGCACTTTTTTATTGCCGTAGTGCTGCGGCAAGGTGTCACGTGTTAGAGCAAGAACCATGCAATGGTGCGAGAGGCTTGTAGTGTTTAGAGCAAGAGCCATGCAGCAGTGCGAGAGGCTTGTAGTGTTTAGAGCAAGGGCCATGCAGCAGTACAAGAGGTTTGTAGTGTTTAAAGCAAGCTTCCTGCAGCAATGCGAGCCTTTTTCGCACGAAATGATTTAACAACAGTTGAATCGTTCCTCAGGATCATGAACGTAATAACGCCTTAATTTCTCCATTTCCCCCTTTGTATGTCTTTACTTTTTACGTTGTTTCCGCTACCGTTATTCTACTGATATTGAAGCGTGTAGCCTTACGCAAACTTCTATTTTGTTTACTTTTTAAGTACTGCTGTTCATCTCCTATCTGTTGGAAACCTTTCTTTGTTGTATTCCATTTGAAATGGCCTTTGCCCTTCAATTGGTTTATTCAACGAATGTAAACCACTTTTAAAAAACAAGAGTATGAGATTTTTTACAACCTTATTATGCCTCCTTTCACTCATGGTGGGCATTGAGGCTCAAACGCTGAAGCAAGATTTGCTCATCGACTTTGGGCCCAGCGATGTTACCAATGGTAATATCACCGTTAGTCCAGATGTTAACGGAAACTATTGGAATTGTCCCACCAACGCCACCACAGCAGCACTGCCGTTGGCACTGGTAACAAAAACCAATGCAGCAACTACGTTCAGCTTGTTGGTTACGGCCAACATGACCACCAACGGTATTGTAAGTGGCGGCTTGCTAGCACCAACTAGTGCTCTTTTGGGCGAATTTGCCATTAACACAGCCACGCAAGATTACTTTTTCACCAACACAACAGGTAGCTTTAAAATAAGTGGCCTCAACCCCGTAAATGGCTACAAGTTTCACATGTTTGGCAGCCGAAGCACCACCGAAACACGTGTTGCACAATACACTTTTGTAGGCCTTACTACCTCCTCTGGAACCCTTCAAACCTCGGGTACAAACCTCGGCGGAGCGGGTATTAATGGAAACAACAGCACCATTTACACAACCGATTACATCTTCCCCGATGCCAATGGAAACATCTCCATTACTATTTCAAAAGTATCGGGCACATACGCTCACCTCAATGTAATGAAGATTGAGGAGTTTGATAATATGCCTTTTGTAGATGTTACTGGCATCACCGTTTCAGGGAACGATATTACACAAAGCGCACAAACACAGCAAATGGCAGCTACAGTAGCACCTGCCAATGCATCCATTAAAGAGGTTACTTGGAGTGTCGATAATGAGGCAGTTGCCACCATCACTACAAGCGGATTGCTCAAACCAAAAGCCAATGGCATGATAACCGTTACGGCAACTACCAAACAGTCGAATCTTACCATTTCGGCAACCAAACAAATAACCATCTCTAACCAAATATCCAACCTCTATTTTACAGGCGATGCCACAGAGGCAGGTACCGATTTGGCCAATGCCGTATCCATGAAAATGGTTTCAGATGCTCAGGGTACAATTACCAACATCTACGAAATATACACCTCTCTCAATGATGCAGGAACGCTTACATTCAACACCTCGCAAGATGCGCTCACCACACAAATCTACGGTGCAGGAGCATCGGCAGGAACCATTGCTCTTAATGGTTCAGGAATAGACCCAGTAGAGAGTGGTACAGTATTACTTACCGTAAACCTAACCACAGGAACCTATACCATTGTGCCAATTACTAAAATGAGCGTTGTGGGCAACACCATACCTAGTGCATGGAGTGGCGATGTACCATTAACCTACCAAGGCAATGCCGTATGGAGTGCTACGCTCGACTTGCTCACGCCTACTCTCGAATCGCCTCGCTTTATTTTCAGAGCTAATGGCTCATGGAGCTACGCCTTTAAACGCATTAAAGGTACTACCAACAAAGTTATAATGGAGAGCCAAGCAACAAGCAACGGCATTGTACTCGAGGATATTGGGCTCAACAATGGCACGTTCAACATCTCACTCGATATGCGCAATTACACCTACTCTATCTCGTGTGCATCTGTAAACCCAATGAAAATTACCCTCATGGGTTCTTCAGTAGCCAACGGGCAAGGGGCAACCAATATGCAGGGTTATGGCTTTCAATATTCGCAACTCTTGGCTCAAAGAGCAAACCTCGGTAGTGGCTTAACCTACGCTTGGGAAAGCGAATCGG